>MGSS01000058.1 GCA_001798595.1 Deltaproteobacteria bacterium RIFCSPLOWO2_12_FULL_60_19
AGGGCGCGCCCATCCGCGCCATCTCCACCAGCATCCGCGCGCCCTTTTTCAGTCTCGCCGCCCACTCGAAATTCAAGAGCGTTAGAGACCTGAAAGGCCGCTCCGTCGGCGTGACCGCAATCGGCGGGACCAACTACATCAGCACCCGTCTGGTGCTCCAGCATTTCGGCGTGAATCCCGACAAGGAGGTTACGATCATACCCATCGGCGACGAAAAGCTCATGTTCGAGGCGCTCAAAATCGGCCGCGTGGACGCCGTGATGGTCGCCCCGCCGTTCTCGGTCGTGCTCAAACGCGAAGGGTTTCCACTGTTGGCCCATACCTCCCAGGTCGTGTCGATTCCATTCGTGGGCCTTTCAGCGACCGTGCGGAAAATCAGCCAAAGCCGGGCGCAGGTGAAACGGGTTCTTAAAGCCGAGATCGAAGCCTTACGCCATCTCCACGCCAATCCGGCCGACACCGTCGAGCTGATCCGCAAGCGCTTCTCCATGGACGCCCAGACCGCCCGCGAGTCGTACGAGGTGGTGATCGACGCCTTCAGCAAGGATGGGAGGCTGCCCGTGGACGGGGTTGAAGGTCTGCTCGCGCTGGAAAAGAAAGACGGCCTCATCCCATTGACCGTGACCGCCGATCAGGTCGCGGACTGGTCCGTGGGCGAGGAGGCTTTGAAAGAATTGGGAAGATAACCTTTCCAACAAACGGGAATCTTCGAACCCTTTTTTCTAGATTTAAGAAACAAAGGTCGCCTTTTTTTCTGAATCCGGCTCGCCGTTTTTCCTCTAAAAGTTATTTCCTTTCTCCCTCCACCGATATATCGCGGTCACCCCCGTGGCATATTTCTTGCGACCTTCGGGCTTCACCATGTCAAAACTCGAAGCTCAAGGTTATCGGTGGCTGCCGCTCAAAGAGGCCTTTGACTCTCTGCCGGAGATCGACACGGCGGAGTTCAACGAGCTCTGTCCGGGCTACGAAGGCGTCTGGTGCAGGTACCTTTGGACGACGACCTATTTCCAGCAATTCTTCCACGACGTGGTCGTGGTCACACACGGGCCTCTCTCATGCACCGCGGCGGTTAAGAACTTCAAGCAGACCCACTACTCGCTCCATTCCGCTCTTCCCTTTGCCCACTCCCCTTGCACCAACATGGATGAAAACGCCGTCATCATGGGCGGGACGGACATCCTGGCCGACACGTTGAAGCGGGTCGATCGCGAATATCGCCCCAAGCTCATCATCGTCACTGATACCTGCGCCTCCTACATGATCCACGACGACGTAGACGCGGTCATCGCGAACCTGGGAGCAGAAGTCGAGGCCAAGGTGGTCTATACCCCAAGCCCAGGCTTTGCCGGAGTGCAGTGCGGCAAGGCGGTGGAGGCGATGGGGCCGCTGGTCGCCGCGCTGATGGACCCGCCGAAGGATATCGACCAGCAAGGGGTGAATGTTCTGGGCGTCTATTACGACACCCGGTTCACCGAGGCCGAGGGGCGAAAGCATGGCGGCAATACCGAAGCCTACGCGCATCTGATCGAAGGGCTGGGGCTGAAAGTCCACCGGATCATGAACGCCGGCGGTTACGACTACCTGCGGACCACGCCCGAAGCGCGCGTCAACACGATTCACACCGCGATGTGGGGCTATCCCGTCGCCCGCGCAATGGAGGAGCAATTCGGCACGCCGTGGTTGAAGCGCCAGTTGCCGATGGGCCTTCAAGGAACGAAGGATTGGGTCATGGAGCTGGCGATTTTCATGGGCCGCGAGGAAGAGGCGGAGCGGTTCACCAAGGCGGAGGAGGAAAAGCTGCTGTCGCTGTTCGAAGAGACGAAAAAATTAGTGGAGGGGAAGGTCCTGCTGGTCGAATGTTCGAGAAACTCGCAGGCGAAGTACGGCGAGATGCTCGCCTACGCGCGGCTGGGCGAGGAGCTTGGTATGCAGCCCTACGTCTACTCGCTCCATCCGATGGAATTCAAATCGCAGATCGACGATCTGATCGCCGTCAACGAAGTCGAGGGGATGAATCCTCCGGTCCTGATCGGCCCCTATCCCTATCACCAGCCGGTGAACGTGGAAGACGTGATGGCCGACCTCGGAGTGAACGAGGATCAATGCCTCTATATCTACGACGATGTCTTTCCCTACGCCAAGAGCGGCAGCTTCGATCCGTGCAACGTCCCGCGCTATACGACGTCGTCGCAAATGAAGCGGGTGAAGGGCTCCTCTTTTCTCGGCGTCGGCTATGCCGGGACCGGAGCCACCTACCGCGGCATCATCGAGTCCGTCAAGGCCGCGCGGCGCAAATCCAAACCCACTTTCTACGGCCGCGTCTGGTCCTCGACCCCCTTTGAGTTCCAGTTCGCGCAAAGGAAGGAGCGCGCCTCGACATGATGGACGTTGTCTCGACCGCCGCCGAAACCAAAATGCGGGATCAGTTTCAACCCGGCGCCTTCATCGGGACGATCCTCACCACCAGCGGCATCCTCGACACCGTCAACGTCTATCACGGCGTCTCCGGCTGCCACGCGATGGCGCAGCACCTGCGCGGCGACCACGTGCCCAACGGCGGCTACGTGCCGGTGGTGGGAACGGGCTTTCTCGAAAACGACGCGATCATGGGAGGGGCGAAGAAGCTCGAGCAGACTCTGAGATTGGTCGCGCAGGGAAAGCTCGCCGTGAAGGCGCCGCCCCAGTGCATCTGGATCTCGATGAGCGACTGCCCGGCCGTGGGCGGGGAGGATATCGAGGGGGTGGCGCGCGGCGTGACGGCTGAAACCGGCGTAAAAATTATCGCGGTCGAAAATGCCGGCTTCAAAGGCGGAGTCGCCCGGGGGACCGAGCTGACTTTGTGCAAAATTCTCGACGAGTTTGTGGAGCCTTACGACGGCGAACGGGAAGGGATCAACCTGATCGCGCCGTTTCTCATGGGCAGCGCCAACTGGCCCTTCGACATCGACCACATGGTTGAGATGCTCAAAGCCGCCGGCGTAAAAGTGAATCTCGTCCTGTCGCGCAACTTAAGCCTCGCCGACGTCAAGCGCTTCCCTATGGCCGCGGCGAACGTGCCCCTCACCTACGAGGAGATGCCGGACTTCGTAAAGAGAAGCGACGCGCTCGGCGTTCCCACGCTGACCGACGGCCTTGTCCTGCCCTACGGAATCGGCAACAGCGAAGAGTGGCTGCTCCGGCTCGCGGACGAATACGGCGACGGGAAGAAGGCGCGCGCCTATCTCCTGAGCGAGATGGACGAGATCAAGAAAGTCGTGGCCCGAAACTTTAATTTCAGCTGGATGGCGAGTTTTTTGAGCGACAAATACGCCGCGGTTTGCGGCTACGCGCCGTTTGCCGCCGCCCTGACGCGCTACCTGTTTCACGACCTTAACATCCGCGTGAAGGTCGTGGGGCTGTGGAGCGAGACCGAGGCGGGAGTCCAACGGGCCACCGAGATCCTCGATCCGCTGGGAGACTCGCTCGACTTCACCGTCCTCGCCAATCCCACCTATTTCGAGTTGGGCGAGGCGGTAAAGAACGCCAACGTCGATTTCGTCGTCGGCTCGATGCAGGACAAGCCGCTCTTCAAAGGCTACGGCATCCCGCACCTCAATCTCTGCGGCTTTTACTACTTCAACAACTACAACTTCATCCCCTGGCCGCTCGCCGGCGTCAAAGGCTCGCTCAGACTCTTCTCCGAGGTCTGCCGGGTGGTCGACGACGCTTTCTACGAGAGCGAAGCCTGGAAGAAGCTCAACTTTGTTCCCGGTGACGGAAGGATTTAAGAATGGAAAAGGTCGGCATCATCGGCGGCGGACTGATGGGGACCGGGATCGCTTACGTTGTTGCCAGCCACATCGACGCTGAGACGGTCGTTGTCGACGTTGCCGAGGAAATCCTCCAGAAAAGCCGCGCGACCTGCGAAGGGCTGGCCCGCCGCGCGGTGGAGAAAGGGCAGGCGGCGGAAGCGGACGCCAAGGGTTGGCTCCAGCGCCTGCGCCACTCGACAAAGAAAACCGACGTCCAGAGCGCAAGCTTCGTCATCGAGGCGGCGCCCGAAGATCTCAAGCTCAAGCGCGAGATCTTCGCCGAGCTGGATAATATCTGCGGCGCAGAGGCGATTCTCGCGAGCAACACCACCGGCCTGCCGATCACGCAGATCGCCGCCGCCACGCGCCATCCCGAGCGGGTGATCGGAACCCACTTTTTCAATCCAGCGCCGGTGATGAAGCTGGTGGAGATCGTGCGCGGCTTCGCCACCAGCGACGCGACCATCCAAAAAACAAGAGAGTTCTGTTCTCGTCTGGGAAAAGAGTCCATCCTCGTGGAGAAAGATTACCCCGGCTTCATCACCACGCGCGTCTACAACGGATATTTGTCGGAGGCGCTGCGCTGCCTTGAAGAAGGCGTCGGCTCGGCGGCCGACATCGACAAGGCCTGCCGGCTTGCTTTCAACCATCCCATGGGTCCGTTTGAGACTCTGGACCTCGTCGGCCTGGATACCTGCCTGAAAGTCGCCGAATCGCTCCAGGCGGCTTACGGGGAAAGATTTCGGCCCGCGCCACTGCTGCGCCAGATGGTGTCGGCGGGCCGGCTCGGAAGAAAGTCCAGGGCCGGATTCTACGACTATGCGAGAAAGGAGAAAGGGGCCTGATGCAAACCCAAACCCCCGCTAAACAGCGCTTCCTCGTCGTCTACGGCAAGGGCGGCATCGGCAAAACCACGGTTGCCACCAATCTCGCCGAGGCGCTCGTTCACGAAATGGGACGGAAGGCGATGCTCATCGGCTGCTCGCCCAAGAGCAGCTTGATCGACCTCTACGACTTGAGCGGCGAGGTCATGCCGCTGTTGGATCTCAAGCGCAAGGAAGGCGTGAACGCGCAGAACATCGGCAAGGCGGTCTGGCGGAGCGCCGAGGGAATTCTCCTCACCGAGACCGGCGGCCCGGAGCCGGGCATCGGCTGCGCCGGCGTGGGGCTGCCCACGGCTTTCGGCGAGCTTAAGAAATACAAAAATCAGATCGCCGATTTCGACCAGGTGGAATACACCATCTACGATCTGATCGGCGACGTGGTCTGCGGCGGCTTCTCGACGCCGCTGCGCGGCGGCGGGCGCGAGGTGATCATTATCATCAGCGGCGAGCTGATGGCGATCTACGCCGGCAACAACATCCTCCGGGCCGTCAACGCGGTCGGCGGCGACATCAAAGTGCTGGGCTACGTCGTGAACATGCGCGGAGTCCACCGCGAGCAGGAGATCGTCGAGGCCTTTTCCGCCCGCACCAAGGTGCCGATTCTGGCCTTTATCAAGCGCGATCCGGCGACCTTCAAAGAGGCCGAGCGGCGCGGCGGGCCGATCGTGCGCACGGTGCCCGATTCGGAGATCGCCGCGACCTTTCGCCAGATGGCGCAGAACGTAGAACAGGGCGCGCCCAAGACGCAACCGACGCCGATCGACAGCTACGAGGATCTGTTTCAGATGTTCCTGAGCTTTCAGAGTCTCGAGGAGGAAGCGGGGAAGGAGGGGCGAATCTCCTATCAGAGCAAGATCCCCACCAAGCCGGTGGATCGCGACAAGCCGCTGAGACTTTCCATCTACGGCACCGGCGGCATCGGAAAATCGACGGTGTCGGCGAACGTGAGCGCGGCGTTCGTGCTGATGGGGGAGAAGGTGTTCCAGATCGGCTGCGATCCCAAGCACGATTCCATCGCGAACCTGTGCGGCGGCTTGAAGCCGACGGTGCTGGACGAGATCCAGAAGCGTGGCGGGGCGCGCGCCATGAACGCCGACATCCTCAGGCAACTGATCTTCCCCGGGGTCAACCACAACAGCCATCTCTACGGGACGGAGTGCGGCGGGCCGGTGCCCGGCAAGGGATGCGCCGGCAAAGGAGTCGATCTGGCGCTCAAGCTCTTCGAAGACCACGGCCTCATGGAAGAGTATCGATTCACGCTGATCCTCTACGACGTCCTCGGCGACACGGTCTGCGGCGGCTTCGCCCGGCCGTTGAAATACACCCCGCAGGCCTACATCGTCGCCAACGGCGAGGCCGCGTCTCTCACCCAGGCGATGAAGATCGCGCAGAGCATCCAGGCGGCGGGCCAGCGCGGCGCCGATTGCGGGATCGGCGGCGTCATCAACAACATGCGCGGCGTCCCCAACGAGGAGGCGATCGTGGAGGAGGCCTTCGGCGCCGTCGGAGTGCCGGTGATTCACAATATTCCCCGTTCCGAGTCGGTGCAGATCGCCGAGAATCTGCGCACCACGGTCGTCGAATCTTTTCCCGACTCGGAGCAGGCAAAACACTACGTCGAGCTGGCAAGGAAAATGCGGGAGAACACCGAGCGCCACGCGCTGACCCGCGACATCCTTTCCAGCCGCGAGATCATGGCCATCGTGAACAAGCACACGTAACGAAGAAGCGGACCCAAAAGAAGAGTTCAACATAGTTCAAAGTGGTTCAAAATGGTTTAAGGGTTCAAGATGGTTTATGACGCGCGATACTTTATACCCCTTGAACAACTTTGAACCATTTTGAACGCATGTTGACCGAGGAGTTCGGATGGAGCCGGCAAAGAAACTTGCAGCGGAGAGAAAAAATCTTTTCATCGGCGGGCGCTGGGTCGAGCCGAGCACGGGCGGTTATTTCTCCACCATCAACCCGGCGACGGAAGAGCCGATCGCCGAGGTGGCTGCGGGCGGCGAAGCCGAAGTAAACCGGGTGGTCGCGGCGGCGCGCCGGGGCTTCGACGTCTGGTCCGCGATGAAGCCGGCGGAGCGCGGCAAGAAAATTTTCCGCATCGCCGACGTCATGGAGCAGCGGGCCGAGGAGATCGCCCTGGTGGAGAGTCTGGACACCGGGAAGCCGCTCTCCTTCACGCGCACCCGGGACGTTCCCTTTGCGATCGATCTCCTGCGCTACTACGCCGGTTGGGCGAGCAAGATCTACGGCACGACGCTGCCGACCGACGGCAGCGCTCTCGCCTGCACGGTGCGGGAGCCCGTGGGCGTCGTGGCGATCATCACGCCGTGGAATTCCCCTCTCATTCTCTCGCTCATGAAGATCGCCCCCGCGCTGGCCACGGGCAACGCGCTGATCCACAAGCCGGCCAGCTGGACGCCGCTCTCGGCGCTCAAGTTCGCGGAGTTCTGCGAGGCGGCCGAGCTGCCGGAAGGCGTCTACAACGTGATCTGCGGCTCCGGCGAGACCGTGGGAAGCCGGCTGGTGGGCCATCCGGGAGTGGAGAAGGTCTCCTTCACCGGCGAGACCACGACCGGAGCGGCGATCATGGAGAAGGCCGCGGCGACGATCAAGCGGGTCTCTCTGGAGCTCGGCGGCAAGTCGCCGCACATCGTTTTCGCCGACGGCGATCTCGATCAGGCGGCCATTGCCGCGGCGAAAGGCTTCTGTCTCAACTCGGGGCAGATCTGCTGGGCCGGTTCCCGGTTGTTTGTCGAGGATAAAGTCCACGACGAGTTTTTGTCGAAGCTCACGGCGAGCGTCAAGCAAGAGTGGGTCGTAGGCGATCCGATGGATGCGAAAACGCGGCTTGGCCCGCTGATCTCCGCTTCCCATCTCGAGCGCGTCCTCGGTTACGTCGAAGCGGGGAAAAAAGAGGGCGCGAAGCTCGTCATGGGCGGCGACCGTCCGCCGATGAAGCGCGGCTACTATCTGAACCCGACGGTGTTCGACCGGGTGGAGAACTCGATGACGATCGCCCGCGAGGAGATCTTCGGCCCCGTGTTGGCCGTCATTCCGTTCAAAGAATTTTCCGAAGTGATCGACCAGGCCAACGACACGATTTTCGGCCTCGCCTCCGGCGTCTGGACGCGCGACATGAAGAAGGCTTATCGGGCGGCGCGCGCGCTCAAGGCCGGCAGCGTCTGGGTCAACGCCTACGGCGCGCTCGACATCACGGCGCCGTTCGGCGGCTTCAAACAGAGCGGCTTCGGCCGCGAGTTCGGCCAGGAGGCGCTCTCGCTGTTCACAGAGACAAAAACCGTCTGGTTTCAGATGTAGGTGGCCTCAACAAATGCTGTTCAAGTTGTTCAGAACGTTTTGAACCATTTTGAACTACTTTGAACGATTTGAACTATTGAGTTTATCGCCGGGGGTCGCACATGGCAAACAATAAGGACGCGGCAAAGAGCAACGGCAACGGCAAAGCTCCGCGCTGGGGCATGGCGATCGATCTGAAACGTTGCGTCGGCTGCCAGAGCTGCACGCTCGCCTGCAAAGCGGAGAACGGCACGCCGCCGGGAATCTTCTGGATGAGGGTGCTGTCGAAGGAAGAGGGGACTTACCCGCAGGCGCGAACGGTTTTCCTGCCGATCCGCTGCAATCACTGCGACGATCCGCCCTGCGTGCCGGTCTGCCCGACGGGCGCGAGCTACAAGCGCGAGCAGGACAACCTGGTGTTGATCCATCAGAGCAAGTGCATCGGCTGCCGCGCCTGCATCGTCGCCTGTCCCTACCAGGTGCGCTTCGTCGCCGAAGATTCCAAAGGCTACTACGGCAAAAAGCTCACGCCTTACGAGGAGGAGCACTACCAGCGATGGCAGCCGCGCACGGTGCAGAAGTGCACCTTCTGCGCCCACCGGATCGATCAAGGGCTGGAGCCGGCCTGCGTGCAGACCTGTCCGACGCGGGCGCTGGTCTGCGGCGACTTAAACGACCCGGAGAGCGAAATCTCCCGGCTCTTGCGGCAGCGGGTGAATTTCCCGCCGCGGGCGGAGCTGGGAACGCAGCCGTCGCTGTTTTACCTGACGTGAAGGCGCGCGGGCCAGAAAAATGAAAAATGCAAAGTGAAAAATGCAAAATGAAAAGTTGGGCGAGCGAGGGACTAAGATGACACAGAGTTTTGCGGTCGAGCTGAGAGGCCAGGAAGAGTGGTCCTGGCTCGTGGCGATCGATCTATTTCTCGGCGGTCTGGGGGGAGGTTTGTTTCTGCTGTTCAAGATTTTCAGCCTCCCTCCGTTTGTGGGGCTCGTGGCTCTCGCCCTGGTGATTCTCGGAGCATTGGTCCTGTTCGCCGAGCTGGGGCAGCCGGCCAGGGCGTGGCGCGCGATCGCGCGTCCGTTGACATCCTGGATCAGCCGCGGCGTCATCGCGGTTTCTCTTTTCATAGCGGCCGGCGCGCTCTCGGTCGCTCCGTCGCTCAGCATCTTCTCGTTTCTCCCGTGGAATCAGGCGACGACGGCCGGAACGCTCCTCGGCGCGGTCGCGGCCATCGCCGCTTTTTTCGTCGCGCTCTATCCCGGTTTCGTCCTCTCCGCGTCGCCGTCGATTCCCTTTTGGAACAGCCCGCTGCTGCCGGTGCTCTTCCTGTTCTCTTCTCTCCTGGGCGCCGCAGGCATCGCGCTGCTGCTCTCGCCGCTGGGCATTCCCGGCGGCGCGCTCGAGCCGATTATTGCCCTGGCGGCGCTGCTGATCGCCGCCAATCTCGGCCTGGTGGCCGTTCACCTGACGACGCTCAGTCGCTCGGCGGAGGCGGCGAGAGAATCGGTGCGCCGTCTCAATCGGGGGACGCTGGGCTGGACCTTCAAGCTCGGCGTCGTTCTGGTCGGAATGCTTCTGCCGTTGTCGATCATCGCCTGGCTTCCTTCGTCGGCGATTCTTGCGGGCGCGCTGATCCTCATCGGCGGTTTGCTGTTCCGCTACTGCATTCTCAAAGCCGGGGTCTACGTGGCGTTTCCGCTGGGGTGAACATGATGACCGAGGAGACATCGACCGTCGCGGTGCGGGTGAGATTCATGGGCGATCTGAGGGCGGTGATCGGCAAGCGCGACCAGACGATGACGCTGCCGCAGGGGAGCACGGTCGGCGATCTCTTCGCCTCGCTCTGCCGGAGCTACGGCGAGCCGTTCGTCTCGCGCGTCTTCAGCAAGGCGGGAGCGCTCCAGCACTACGTCGTGGTGTTCGTCAACGGTAAGAACATCAAAGAGGCCGGCGGATTGGGGACGAGGCTCGAAGAGAGCGAAATCGAGATCGTCATGCTCCCGATGTTCGAGGGAGGTTAGCTATGGAGTCGAATTGGGTCCTGACAAGCTGCGGCATGTGTTACGTCGGGTGCGGCATCCGCGTCCGCGTGGACGACGGCGTCGTGACCGGGATCGAGGGCGATCCCAACCACCCGCAGAACCGCGGCAACATGTGCGCCAAGGGCAAGGCGGGCCTCATGAACCTTTACAATCCGCACCGCCTCAAGACTCCGCTCAAGCGGACCAACCCGAAGAAAGGGCTCCACGAAGATCCCAAGTGGCAGGAGATCTCGTGGGAGGAGGCGCTGTCGACCATCACCGAGCGGCTCGGCGCCATCCGGGAAGATCCCAAAAAACTCTATGTCCAGGCCTGGGAGGTGATCGGCGACAACTTCTACTGGCTGCTCGCACTGGGCAGCGCCTTCGGCACGCCCCATCTTATGGGCAACGCCTCGGCGACCTGCGGCAAGGTGATCCACCCGGTGGAATTTTTCTCCGGCGGCGGTTTTCACCAGCAGCCGGACCTCCACTACTGCAAATATCTCGTCCTCGTCGGCACTCAGTTCGCCATCGCCGCGCGCGGCGCGTTCAATCATATCCTCCGCGACATGGCCGAGGCGCGCGCGCGCGGGATGAAGCTCGTCGTGGTCGATCCCGTCGGAGGCTTTGCCGCGAGCAAGGCCGACGAGTGGGTGCCGATCCGCCCGGGGACGGATTCCGCCTTCGCCCTGGGCATGCTCCATGTGCTGTTGAACGAAGCGGGGATCTACGACGAAAAATTTTTGCAGCACCGGACCAACGCCGCATACCTGGTCGGCCCGCACGGCAGGTATCTCCGCGACCCCGTCTCCGGAAAACCTCTGATCTACGACGCCGCCGACCGCAGCGCCAAGATCTTCGACGATCCGGCGGTGAAAGAGCCGGCCATCGCCGGCAGCTACGACTTCGAAGGGCTCAAAGCGCGTCCCTCCTTCGAGCTGTTGCGCGAGCACGTGCGGCAATATCCTCCGGAGAAGGTCGAGGAGATCACCAGCGTCCCGGCCAAGACCATCAGGCGCATCGCGCGCGAGTTTGGCGAGGCGGTTTCCATCGGCGCGACGATGATGCTCGACGGCGTCGAGCTTCCTTCGCGTCCGGCGTGCGTCGATTGGGCGAAGGGGCCGCAGGGGCACAAGCACGGTTTTCATCAGTCGTGGGCGCTTAAACTCATCAACATCGTAACCGGGGCGGTCAACGTGCCGGGCGGGATTCTCAGCACAGCGGCGGCGGGCAAGCGGCCGTTTCTCTGGTGGCCCGACGGGGGCACGGACGGCCTGCTCGAAGACGGCGGCCACATTCTGCCGCTGCCGCATCCCAAGGCATTTCCCGGCCGCACGCCGACCAGGCCGATCCGCATGGACCTGGCGGAGCTATTCCCTCTCGCGCCCCACTTCCACACGCTGCTGCCGATCACCTCCGAGGATCCGGCGCGCTGGGGCCTTGATTATCGCATCGAGGTCATGCTCCATGCCCCGACCAATTCTCTGCTGGGCTCCTTCGGAGATATCAAGATGGTCGAGCGCTTTTACCAGACGATCCCGTTCATCTTCGGCTTCGGTATCGAGATCAATGAGACCAACCTGTTCGACGACATCGTGCTTCCGTTCCCGACTTATCTGGAGCGCTACGACTTCGTCGCCGGCACCGGACTGCTCATTCCCCACTGCGGAAAGGACGACTGGTTCTGGCAGGTGCGGCAGCCGGCGGTCAAGCCGCCCGAGGGAATTCGCTATCCGCAGGAAGTCATCATGGAGATCGCCGCCCGGCTCGGCATACTCGACGATTTCTACCGGCTGCTCAATCACGCCTTCCGCATGAAAGAGCCTTACACGCTGGAGGCGGGAAAACGCTATTCCGTGACCGAGGTGATCGACCGGATGGCGCGCTGCTGGTTCGGCGAGGAGCGCGGGCTTGAGTGGTTCCAGGAAAACGGCCTGGTGCGCATCCCGCGCGACGTGGAAGAGGCCTACATCGGCCCATTTATCCACGCGCGCCTGCCGGTTTACCTGGAGCACTTTCTCCAGCGCGGAGAAGAATTAAAGGAAGTCACGGACGGGATGGGGCTCAAGTGGGACTTTTCCGACTACGTGCCGCTGCCCGAGTGGCTGCCCTGCCCGGCCTATGACGCGGTGAAGCGCGACGGCTTCGATCTGATCGCCGTTCACTTCAAGTTCCCCTACGTGTACGGCAGTTACGGCAACGACAATCCATGGATCGACGAGCTCTGCGAGAAAACCGGCGCCTACGGCGTGCTGATCCACAGCGACGTCGCCAAGGCCAAAGGGATCGCCGACGGCGATGAGGTCTGGCTCGAATCGCCGGTCGAGAAGGTCAGGGCCAAAGCGAAAGTCACCCAATGCATCCATCCTCAGGTGGTCGGCATCGGCGGCCACTTCGGCCATTGGGCGCCGGGGATGCCGATCGCCCAGGGAAAGGGCGTCAACTTCAACGCGCTCCTCCCCACCGAGATGGAGCGCATCGACAAAATCTCCACGGCATTGGACCATTGCGTGGAAGTGAGGGTCTACAAATAACCGGAGGTTCCTATGAGCGCGCAAGTCAAATATCTCTGGACCGAGGGGGCGGTGGGCGAGCGCGTGGGGCCCGACATTTTAGAGGAAGGGGATCGCTCGCGGCCTTTCTCCGACAAATTCTGGTCCGGAGTGGAGGCGGTTTCCCTCGAACGATTGAAGGAGATCCAGCTCCACCGGCTCAAGTTTCTCCTCTCCTTCACCTACGAGCGGTCGCAATTTTACCGCGAGCTGTGGGACAGCAAGAAGGTCAAGCCTTCGGACGTGAAGAGCCTGAAGGACCTGGCCAAATTTCCCATCGTCACGAAGTATGATTTTGAAAAAGACCAGGCCGCCCGTCCGCCTTTCGGCACGGCGCCGACCAGCCCGCCGAGCCAACACCTAAAGTATTGGCAGACCTCCGGCACGACGGCGAAGCCGAGGATCTGGATGGACACGCGACAGGACTGGGAGAACGGCATCCTGCTTTACAGCCGCTCGCTTTACGGCCACGGAATTCGGCCGGGATGGCGCGGATTTTTCGCCTTCGGCTTTCCGCCCTTCATCGGTTTCTGGCTCTGCTTCGCCGCCACCGAGGCGATGGGCTGTCAGGTCGTTCCCAAGGGAACGCTGCCCACGGCCGCCTGGCTCCAGCTCATGCGGAACATCGCCGGGACCGCGCCGTCGTTTCTCTGCTCGACGCCGACCTTCGCTATCCGCCAGATGGAGGCGGCAAAGGAGGCAGGGTTTAGTCCTGCCGATCTCCGTATGGACATCCTTACGCTCGCCGCCGAGCCGGGCGCCTGCGTCCCGGCCACCAATCGCCTTCTCACCCAGGGCTGGAACGCGAAGATCCACGATATTCTCGGCGCGACGGAGACCAGCGGCCCGATCCTTTTTAGCTGCGAGAAGCAGGCGGAGATGACTCCTGTGTCCGATCACATCAACATCGACTACTTCATCGTCGAGCTGCTCAACCCGGACACGCTCGAGCCCGTCCCCGAAGGCTCTCCGGGAACCACCTGCGTGACGTCGCTGGGCCGCTACGGCATGCCCGCGGTCCGCTTCCTGGTCGGAGACTATCTCCGCGTGGATGAACGTCCCAACTGCGGCTGCGGGCGGAAGCTCCCGCTGGCGGTGGGCGGCGTCGCCGCGAGGACGGATGACGTGCTCTTCGTGAAAGGGATCAAGCTCTATCCCTCTCTGGTGGAGACCTCCGTTCGGAGTCTTGCAGGCCTCGGCGTGGAGTACAGGCTGCAGAAGAAAGACAATCAGGTTACCGTGCTGGTCGAGGCCGACCCGGGCGTGCCGGAAAAAGAATACCCGGAGCTGGCCCAGAAGCTGCAGCAGGACATCAAGCTCAAGGCCCACGTCACGCTGCCGGTCGAAGTCTCTCCGCCGGCGACCCTTCCGCGCCTGGAGACGAAAACGCCGCGGGTCGTCAAAGGCTAGGCCGCTGCGGAATGCAAATCGCAAATTGAAAAATGAAAAATCGGGGTCCGACATTTTGAATTTTGCATTTTACAATTTTCCTTTTGCATTGGCTCCGGAGTGAAACATGGGCTATCTCAGGCGGCTGCCCCGGTTCGACTATCTTGCGCCGCGAACGGTTGACGAGGCCTGCTCCGCTCTCGCGGAGCGCCGGGGCGACGCCAGGCTGTTCGCCGGCGGGACCGACCTGGTGCTCCAGATGAAGCGGCGGGAGATTACGCCGCGTGCCATCATCGGCTTAAAAGGCGTCGCCTCGCTCTCTGTTATCCGCTCTCAGGCGGGCGGCATAGCCATCGGCGCAATGACGACGTTCGGGGCCATCGAATCTTCCCCGCTCATCAGAGAAAAGCACGATTTTCTCTGCGAGACGGCGGCCGGCATCGGCAGCCCGGAGATCCGCGCCGTCGCCACCGTCGGCGGCAACTTGAGCGGGGCGCTGCCCTGCGCCGATTTTCCCGCGCCGCTGATGACCCTCGGCGCAATCGTCAGGCTGCGGAGCGTCCGCGGAGAGCGGGCGCTCGCGCTGGAAGATTTTTTCATGGGATTCGCTGAGACAGCCGCGGCGCCGGACGAGATCCTGACGGAGATCGAGCTTCCGTCCCGTCCCGGCTTCAGCGCCGGCGCCTATGTCAAATTTCACGACCGTCACGCGATGGACATGACGACCACGGGCGTCGCGGCCTTCGTGACCTGGGACAGAGCGAGAGGGCTCATCGGCGACGTGAGAATCGCTTTGTCGGTCAGCGGTCCCGTTCCGCTCCGCGTAAAGAACGCCGAGGCGGCGCTGCGCGGGCGACGCTTGACGGAGGAAGCGCTGGTGGAGGCAGGACTTCTGGCCTGCCGGGAGGCTCAGCCCCGCGCCTCGTGGCGTGCTCGAGAAGAGTTCCGCCGGGAGCTGATCGGCGTCCTCACCCAGCGAGCGCTCAGGCAGGCGGGGGAAAAAGCCCGGGTGGCGGCCGAGAGGGGAAATGCATGAAACATCTCTCGCCGGTCTCGCTCAAGGTCAACGGCGATGCCTATGAGCTGTCGATCCCTGCGTGGCGGACTCTGCTGGAGGTCCTGCGCGAAGATCTGAGTCTCACCGGGACCAAACGGTCCTGCCAGGAGGGACAGTGCGGCGCCTGCACGGTGCTCTTGGACGGCCGCGCGATTTATTCCTGCCTCTTTCTCGCCGTCGAGGCTCAGGGCAAAGAAATTCTCACCATCGAAGGGCTTGCCCGCTCCGCCGGCGCGCTCGATCCCATACAGAAAGCCTTCGTTGAAACCGGCGCGGTCCAGTGCGGCTTCTGCACGCCGGGATTGGTCTTGGCCGCAAAATCTTTTCTCGACGAGAATCCTTTCCCCAGCGAAGAAGAAGTCCGCCGCGCCACCGTCGGCCACCTCTGCCGCTGCACCGGCTACTTCCAGATCATCGAGGCTGTTCTGGCGGCGGCGCGCGAGCGCGCGGGAAAGGGCGCGCAACTATGACGGTTCAGGCCTGCGGAGATTACGCCATCATCGGCAAGCCGGCGCCGAAGAAGGACGCGTGGATCAAGGTCACGGGCGAAGCGAAATACGCCGACGATCTCTTCCTCGCGGGAATGTTGCACGGCAAGCTGCTCCGCAGCCCTCACCCGCACGCGAAAATCTCTCATATCGACACCAGTCGAGCCGAGAAGCTCGCCGGCGTCCGGGCCGTCATCACCGGCAAGGACTTTCCCGGCATCAAATACGGCAACATGCCCCAGACGCGCGATTACCTTCCGCTCGCGCTGGATAAGGTCCGCTACATCGGCGACGAGGTGGCGGCGGTCGCCGCCATCGACGAAGAGGTCGCCGAGGAGGCGCTGGATCTCATTCGGGTCGAGTACGAGCCGCTCCCCGCGGTCTTCGACGCCGAAGAGGCGATGAAGCCCGGCGCGCCGCAACTGCACGACCACGCCGCCAACAACATGTCGGCGGAGACCGCCTTTCAATTCGGCGACGTGGCGAAAGGCTTCGCCGAATCGGACTATCTCCAGGAGGACCTGTTCGAAACCCAACCCGTCAAGCAGGGGATGCTCGAGCCTCACGCCTGCATCGGCCAGTGGGACGAGACGGGCAAAATAACCCTCTGGGCGTCGAAGCAAAGCCCCTACGTCGTGTGGAAACAACTGTCGATGGGGCTGGGGATCGAAACGAGCCGAATCCGCGTCATCCAGACCTACGTCGGCGGCGGTTTTTCCGGCGGCAAGCAGGAAGCGATGCCGATGGACTTCTGCGCCGTCGTGCTGTCGAAGAAATGCGGCCGGCCGGTGAAATTCGTCCACAACATGGACGAGGTCCTGACCATCGGCCACATGCGCCACCCGATGAAGATCTGGCTCCGGACGGGAGTAAAAAAAGACGGGACGCTGCTGGCGCAGCACTTAAAGATCGTCGCCGACGGCGGCGCCTATTCGAGCATCGGGCAACTCAGCATGTATCTCCCCGGCGCGATGCTGAACCTTCCCTACCGTGTGCCGAACGTCAAATACGAAGCCTACCGGATCTTTACCAACAACGGCTTCTGCGGCGCGCTCAGGGGCCACACGATTCCGCAAGTCTGCTTCGCCCGCGACTCGCAGTTGGACCTGATCGCCGAGAAGTTGGGGCTCGACCCGATCGACATAAGACTCAAAAACGGCCTTCGGCCCGGCGAAACGACGCCGAACGGATTTCGCATCGGCACTTTTGGCTTCGCCGAATGCGTCGAGAAGGCGATGGAGGCCTCGGGATGGAAGGAGAAGCGCGGCAAGCTGCCGCGCTATCGCGGGATCGGCATGGGCTGCGGCTCGCTGGTAAGCGGGGCGCGCGTCATGGGCCACTCGGCTTCGACGGCCCAGGTCAACGTCCACGAAGATGGGACCGTCGCTCTGGTGACCGGCTCGACGGACGTCGGCCAGGGGGCCGACACGGTGCTCTCGATGATCGCGGCGGAAGTGCTAGGCGTCGGCCTGGAAGATATTCGCTTCTCCCTGGTGGACACCGACATCACGCCGGCCGATCCCGGCACGTTCAGCTCGCGCGTGACCTTCTGGACGGGCAACGCGGTAAAAATCGCTGCTGAAGATGCGCGGCGGCAACTCGCGGAGATCGCGGCTGAGAAGCTCAAGGCGCAGATCGACGACGACATCGTTTTTCGCGACCGGCAGGTTTACGTGAAGAGCGATCCCCAACGGCGCTTGCGCTTCGACGAGCTGGTGCGGCTCGCGCAACACCGCCAGGGAAAAGTCATCATGGGGAAAGGCGCCTACACCAGCGGCGAGGCGCTGATCGACTTTCGCACCGGCTACGGAAACATGTCGCCGGCCTACACACCGTCGGCCTGCGTTGTCGAGGTGGAAGTCGATCCGCAGACCGGGCAGGTGACGGTCGCGGGCGTCTGGGGCGCGCACGACTGCGGCTTCCCGTTAAATCCCATGCTGGTGAAGGGCCAGGTCCTGGGAGCGACGGTGATGGGCATCGGCCAGGCGCTCTACGAGAATCTCCTTCGCGTCGACGGCAAGGTGATGAACCCGTCCTTTCGCGACTACAAGATGCCGTTGACCGAAGACATGCCGAGACTCGCGAACGTCGGCCACGTCAACGTCATAACCAACGATCCTTCCGGTCCCTTCGGCGCCAAAGAGGCGGGCGAGGGCGCCGCCGCGGGAGTGATCGCGGCCGTGGCGAACGCGGTCTACAACGCCACCGGCGTCCGATTCAGGAGTCTCCCGTTTTCGCCGGACAAGATTCTGTTCGCCCTCAAGGAATCGGACAGGAAGGCGCCGGCTCGATAAGCAACTCTTGCATGAGACTCAAGCAAAAGGAGAGAATAGATGAAAGCGATCGACGTGCACGCGCATTTGAACACCAGGGAGATGATGGAAGTGTCGCTCGGCAAGTACAACGAGGCGATGCAGAAATATTACAAGTTCGACCTCCAGCTCAAAACCGCCGCCGAGATGGCTGAGGACTTCGTCAAGGCGGACGTGAAGGGGATTCTGATGGGCTGGGACGCGGAGACCGCCTCGGGACTGCCCAAGCTCAGCAACGATTCCCTGGCGGAGATTGTGAAGCAGTTTCCGAACGCTTTCATCGGCGCTTTCGCCGGCGTGGATCCGTGGAAGGAAAAGAAGGCGGTTCAAGAAGCGGAGCGCGCGGTGAAACAGCTTGGGATGATGGGACTCAAGTTTCAGCCGGCGGTCCAGGCCTTCTATCCGAATGACCGGCGTTTCTATCCGCTTTGGGAAAAATGCGCGGAGCTGAAAGTTCCCGTGCAGTTCCACACCGGCACGACGGGCATCGGCGCCGGGCTGCCCGGAGGGATGGGGATCAAGCTCGCCTATTGCCAGCCGATTTACCTCGACATGGTGGCGGCCGATTTTCCCAACCTGACGATCATCGCCTGCCATCCCTCCTGGCCCTGGCAGGATGAGATGATCGCCGTCCTGCTCCACAAGGCCAACATGGTGAACGAGCTGTCCGGCTGGTCGCCGAAATATTTCAGCGACGCGCTGAAAAAGGAAATCGGCGGCAGGCTGCAAGACAAGTTCATGTTCGGCTCGGACTATCCGGCGCTGACCCACGACCGGCTGTTCAAAGACTGGGAGAGCCTGGGGCTTAAGAGCGAGGTGCTGGAGAAAATATTTTACAAAAACGCCCAGCGCATCCTGGGTCTCGGCTAAAGTCACAATGCAAAATGTAAGTTGCAAAATGCAAGATGCAAAATTTTTCATTTTTCAGTTTTCACTTTGCAGTTTGCATTGAGGTCAATGCATTGAGAAGCCCCGTCGGAGAAAAGTAGGATGTCTCAAGCCGCGAAAACCTTTGACGAGTGGTGGGTGGGCAGCCACTACCGCCGCTTCGTCGAGCGCGAAGGCGTTCCTCTATACGAGGGCAGCGCGCTGGAAAATCTCGCGACGCTGCCGCTGGCCGATTGGGAGAGAAGGGGAGGGAAGGCGGCCTACACGCGGCTCGGCAATCAAGAAGTCGTCAATCTTCAGATCGTCGAAATCCCGCCCAAGGGGGAGCTTAAGCCGGAGCGCCACATGTATGAATCCGTCATGTACGTGATGAGCGGGACGGGCGCGACGACGATTTGGCAGGAGGGAGAGCCCAAGCAGACCGTCGAATGGGGGGAAGGGGCGCTGCTGGCGATTCCGCTCAACGCCCGGCACCAGGAGTTCAACAGCTCCGCCGACAAGCCGTGCCGAATTCTTTTCGGCACCAACATGGCGCAGGTGATCAACCTGTACCAGAATCTCGATTTTGTCTTCAACAATCCCTTTGTCTTCAAGGAGAGATACAGCCACTCGGCCGCGAGGGACTACGCGGAGCGGGGCGTGCACTGGAACACCAGGCTCTTTCAGACCAACTTTGTCGCCGACATCAGAAACTTCGCTCTGGATTCCTGGGGGGAGCGCGGCACGCGCACCTCCATCATGCGTCTCTACATGGGCAACTCCAGCTCGCAGATTCATATCCTGGAAGTCTCGGAGGGGACCTACGTAACCGCCCACAGGCACGGGGCGGGCGCGCACGTGATCGTGATTCAAGGCGAGGGCTACGAATATCTGTTTATGCCGGGCGACGAAGGGAAGGCGGACGGGCGAGCGAAAATTCCGCTGAGACCTTACGGCGTGATCGCTCCCAAGCTCAACGAGTTCCACCAGCATTTCAACAGCGGCAAAGGACCGCTCAGACAGCTTGCGTTCAAGGGGTGGGACAAGGGACTTGCGACGGTCACCAACGAGGGAACATACGATGCGGTGGGGGCCGCCCGCAGCGACAACCCTTACGCGTGGGCGTTCAAGCTGCGCTACGACAAGGAAGATCCGGCGATCAGGGAGGAATATTACAAGGAGCTGGAGAAAAACGGCGTGACTCTCAGGCTCGAGCCGCTCGACCAGGCAGCGGGGTAGAGGGAAGTACAGGCGTGCCACGCCGTTTACAGCGAAAGCCGCCACCCGCTCTCCGAGCCCGCGTAATGGGTAGCTACTTAATCCCACCGCCGGTATCGGATGCGCGGGCTCTTCGAACGGGCAGCGGCTTTCGCTTTGAGGCATCGTTTTCGGGGGAATGACGCCGGCCGTGATGGACGATTAGGCGATTATGGATTTCCGTCTTTCCTCAGAACAGGCCCTGCTGAAGAGCACGGCGCGCAAGCTCGCCGAGGAGCGATTCCGCGCCGCCGCTTTCAAGTGGCAGGGGGAGTATCCCGCGGCCAACGAAAAAATTCTGCGCGAGCAGGGTTTTTTCGGCGTGAGCCTGCCGCAGGAGTACGGCGGAGGCGGGCTTACGCTGCTGGAAGATTTGCTCATCTTGGAAGAAGTCGGCCGGGTCTGCCCCGACACCGCTTCGGCGCTGACTCTGGCCGGTCCGCCACGGATCGTCGCCGAGCTGGGCGGCGAAAGCCTCAAGCAAAAATATCTTCCGGCCTTCTGCCGCGATGGAAAAAAGATCGGCATCGCGATCTCGGAGACGGAGGCGGGCTCGGCGGTCACCGAGCTCAGAACCAGGGCGAAGGTCGAGGGAGGGAAAGTCGTCGTCGATGGGGGGAAGCTCTTCATCAGCCACGCCGATGTCTGCGCGGCCTTTTTGACTTTCGTCAGGTTCGACGACGGGATCGGCGCGGTGCTGATCGACCAGGGAAGCCGGGGATTTCAGTTGGGCAAGCCCGACATCAGCATGGCGGGCCATCGCCACTACACGCTGTTCTTCGACGGCTGCGAGATTCCCGCGGAGAACATTCTCATTCGGGGCAAGGATGCGTTCAAGCGGCTGATCCGCGCCTTCAACGCCGAGCGGTGTTTGAGCGCCGTCTGGTCGGTCTCGATCGCGCTCTCAGCCTTCGATCTCGCCCTGGACTACGCGCGGCAGAGAAAACAGTTCGGCCATGGCATCGGCGAGTTTCAGGGTATCCGCTGGATGCTGGCGGAAATGGCGATGAAGATCGAGGCCGCGCGGCTGCTGACCTATCAGGCGGCCACGGACCCGACGCGCTTAAAAAGCTCGATGGCGAAAGCGACGGCGAGCGAGATGGTGGAGCGGGTCGTGAGCGACGCGCTGCAGATTTTCGGCGGCTACGGCTACATGCGGGAGCATCCGCTTGAATATCTCTACCGCCTGGCGCGCGGGCGGAGGATCGCAGGCGGGACCGTGGAAATGCAGAAGAACATGATGGCGGACGAATTATTGCGCAAGGGACTGCATAGGGAGGAATAGGCATGGGTGAGGCGGATCCGATTCTGTTGGAGACAAAAGGGGCGGTGGCGAGGATTACGATCAATCGCCCCGACAAACGCAACGCGATCAGCGGCGGGGTCATCCAGGGAATGATCGAGGCGCTGAAGCAGATCGAGAAGGACCCGAGCATCAAGGTCGCCGTCACGACCGGCGCGGGGAAGATCGCCTGGTCGGCGGGCTACGACATGGACTACCTGTCGGGATTGATCCACGCGGACTCTTCCAAGCCGGACGAGTCGGGGCTTGAGCTCAACGACGCGATCCGCAACTCGTCCAAAATAGTCATCGCGGCGGTGAACGGTTTCTGCCTCGGAGGCGCGGTGACGCTGCTGCTCTCGCACGATCTGGCCATCGCCTCGGACAAGGCGCAGATCGGCCTGCCGGAGATCTTCCGGGGATTTCCTCCGCGCTACGTCGTCGGCGCCCTCGTCCGGACCATCGCCGTGAAGCCGGCGATGGAGATGCTCATTACGGGGAGAAACTTGAGCGCAGCGGAAGCGCGGCAGATCGGCCTGATCAACCGCGTGGTGCCCGACGGCGAGCTGGAGGCGGCGGCTGAGCGCTGGGCGGAGGAGATCGCGCAGTACAACGGGATCACGCTCGATTACACGAAGAAGTCCGTCTACCGGTGCATGGACCAGGCGACTTACGATCAGGCGATGCAGACCAACATCGCGATTCACGAAGAGCACAACCGCGCCAATCCGAACGTCGCGCAAGGCTTGGAAGCAATGAGGAAAGCAAGGGTGGGCAAGAAGTGACGGCAGGAGACCAGGCGCAAGCGGAGGCGATAGGGGACTGGCTACTTTTTCCCCGAAAGAGTTGCCTGTCCCAGTTCGGCGGCCCAGGCTCGGGAGGCTAGGCGAGTCATGAAAAATAAAAACATTAGGCGTCGGTTGTGGCCGGTGGGTGCGATCGCGCTCGGAGCCGCACTTATGTTCGCTGCCGTCCCGGCAAGCGGCCAGGCGTCACTCCAGAACGTGCGGGCTGCCTCGCCGACCAAGGGGATTCCCTTTTTCCCCATGTACGTGGCCCGCGACATGGGGATTTTCCGCGGCGATGGTCTCGCGGTGGAAGAGATCGTCATGGGTCTCGATGTGGCCATTGCCGGTATTCTCGCCGGAGAGCTGGGCTACGTCACCGGCACCGGCTCGGCGACGCGCGCCGCGATCACCGGCGTCCCCGTCAAGGTCGTCATGTTCACCTTCGATAAAATCATTTTCACGCTCCACGTTCTTCCGACGATCAAGTCCATCGCCGATCTCAAAGGAAAAAGGGTGGCCGTGAACCGGCCGGTGACGACGGATGCTGTTTTCGCCCGCGCCGCGCTGGAACGCGCCGGAGTCGATCCTTCAACCGTGACCTTCGGCTCCATGGTGGCCACTTCGACCCGCTTTGCGGCGCTTAAATCGAGCGCCGTGGAAGCGGCGGTTCTCACTCCGCCCTTCGATGCCCTGGCCGTCAAGGAGGGCTATCGCAGCCTTGCTCAGGCCTCCGACGTTTTGGACATGCCCTGGTCCGGTTTGGCCACCTCCGCGAAACGGCTGGCCGAAAAGCCCATGGAGGTCAAGGCCGTGATTCGCGCGTTGCTGAAGGCGCTCCAGTTCATCCGGCAGAATCGGGCCGGATCGATCGCGCTTATCCGAAAGGAATTCGACCTCGATGAATCACTGGCGGGCCATGTGTACAATCAAATGGTTCCCGCTCTGAGTTCCGACGGCACCGCCTCCGCCCGGGCCATAGAGAACGATATCGACCTGGCCCGGCGCTCGCTCAAAATCGCCAAGTCGGTCGAAGTTTCTCAGGTCGTCGATTTTTCATTGCTCAACGAAGCTCGACGCACTTTCAGCTTGAAGCCTTAAGGGGAGTAAAATGAAATCACCCAAGAATCTGGCGCTTTTAGTGTTGCTGCTCGGCGTTTTGTCCGTCCGGAGCGGAGCCTTGGCCCAGGAGAAGGTCCGTGTCTCTTACTCGAGCCGTAGCTACTCCTCTCTCCCCGCCTACGTCGCCCAGGCGAGTGGGTTCTTTCGCGATGAAAGTCTGGATGTGGAGCTTATCCAGATGAGGCCCGCCACCTCTTCGCCGGCGCTTTAC
>MGSS01000059.1:0-4903 GCA_001798595.1 Deltaproteobacteria bacterium RIFCSPLOWO2_12_FULL_60_19
AGATCAGCAATGTGTCTTGGATGTTATTCATCGTAAGAAGGCTAACCTAGCAATTTTGCAGGAGAACATCAAGGTTTTTTCGCAGATCAATGAGCCATTTCGGTTGACACCCCGCGCCCGTTTGTTATTATGCCCGAACCCGGCGGAACCCCGACATCAGGAGAATAGCTTTTCAATGGCCTTAAAAGACAACCTCGAAAAACTTCGTAAGCTCAACGAGCAGGCAGCGGCGGGCGGGGGAGAGGAGAGGATTCGCAAGCAACACGAGCAGGGGAAGCTCCTGGCGCGCGAGCGGCTCGACATCCTGCTCGACCCCGGCAGCTTCGTCGAGATGGACCGCCTGCGCACCCACCGCTCCACCGACTTCGGCATGGACAAAAAGAAGATCCCCGGCGACGCCGTGGTTACCGGCTACGGGATGATCGACGGCCGGCTGGTCTACGTCTTCGCCCAGGATTTCACCGTTTTCGGCGGCAGCTTGGGCTGGGTGGTGTCGGAGAAGATCTGCAAGGTGATGGACCTGGCGATGAAGAACGGCGCGCCGATCGTCGGCATCAACGACTCCGGCGGGGCGCGTATTCAAGAGGGCGTGGAGAGCCTGGCCGGTTACGCGGAGATCTTCCAGCGCAACGTGCTCGCCTCCGGCGTGGTGCCGCAGATCTCTGCGATCATGGGGCCGTGCGCCGGCGGCGCGGTCTATTCGCCGGCGATCACCGACTTTGTCTTCATGCTCAAGACCAACAGCTACATGTTCATCACCGGGCCGGATGTGATCAAGACCGTGACCCACGAAGAGGTGAGCAAAGAGGATCTGGGCGGCGCTGAGACGCACAGCGCGAAAAGCGGCGTGGCCCATTTTTCCGCGGCGGGAGAGAAAGAATGTCTCCTGATGATCCGCGAGCTGATGAGCTTTATTCCGAGCAACAACCAGGAAGATCCGCCGTTCCGTCCCACCGACGACGACCCGCTGCGCCAGGACAAACGGTTAAAAGATCTCGTGCCGGACAATCCCAATCGCCCCTATGACATCAAAGAGCTGATCGGCGCGGTGGTGGACGAGGGCTATTTCTACGAAGTCCAGCGCGACTTCGCCGCCAATATCGTCGTCGGCTTCGCCCGCCTGGGCGGGCGATCGGTCGGGATCGTCGCCAACCAGCCGGCGCACCTGGCGGGCTGCCTCGATATCGACGCCTCGGTCAAGGCGGCGCGGTTTATCCGCTTCTGCGACTGCTTCAACATTCCGCTGGTTACCTTTGTCGACGTGCCGGGCTTTTTGCCGGGCACCGGCCAGGAATACGGCGGGATTATCCGCCACGGCGCCAAGCTGCTCTACGCCTACGCCGAGGCGACCGTGCCGAAGGTGACCGTCATCACGCGCAAAGCCTACGGCGGCGGCTACATCGTCATGTCGAGCAAAAATCTGCGCGGCGACGTAAATCTCGTTTATCCCACCGGGGAAATCGCGGTCATGGGGCCCGAGGGGGCGATCAACGTCGTCTCGCGCGAGGCGATTGAGAAGGCCGACGATCCGGAAAAAACGCGGGAAGCGTTGGCGGCCGACTACCGCGAGATGTTCGCAAACCCGTTCAAAGTCGCCGAGCTGGGCTACGTCGACGCTATCATCTATCCCGAAGAGACTCGCCCCGCGCTGATCCGCGCGCTCGACATGCTGAAAAACAAAAAGGACCAGAACCCGCCGAAGAAGCATGGCAACATTCCACTTTGAATCCCCTCACGCCTTACCCCTCACCCCTTACGTTAGGGGTGAGGCGTCAGGGGTGAGGCGTTAGGGGTGAGGCGATGTTTAAGCGCATTCTAATCGCCAACCGGGGCGAGATCGCGGTGCGCATCATCCGCGCCTGCCGCGAGCTCGATATCGAAACGGTCGCGATCTACTCGGAAGCGGACCGCGACGCGCTCCATGTAAAATACGCGGATCACGCTTACCTGGTCGGCCCCGCGCCCTCGACCGAGAGCTATCTCGCCATCGACCGGATTCTCGACGTAGTGAAAAAGAGCGGCGCCGACGCCGTCCATCCGGGCTACGGATTCCTGGCCGAGAACAGCGACTTTGCGCGCGCCTGCCGCGACAACAAGATCGTTTTCATCGGCCCCTCCCCCGAAGTGATCGACCAGATGGGCGACAAGGTCAAGGCGCGGGCGATCATGAAGGAGGCCGGGATTCCCGTGGTGCCGGGGTCGGAGGTTCTCGATTCCGAAGAGGAGGTCGAAAAAGCGGCGGACCAGATCGGCTATCCTTTTATGTTGAAAGCCGCGGCGGGCGGCGGCGGCAAGGGGCTGCGCATGGTGCGCTCGGCGCGCGAGATCACGCCGGCCTACCGCGCGGTGCGCTCCGAGGCGGCCTCGTCGTTCGGCGATGCGCGGCTCTACCTTGAGAAATATCTCGTCCACCCGCGCCACATCGAAGTACAGATCCTGGCCGATCAACACGGCAAGGTCATCCATCTCTACGACCGCGAATGCTCGATCCAGCGGCGCCACCAGAAGATCATCGAGGAGTGTCTCGCTCCGGCCTTGGACTACAAGGCGCGGCGCAACATCGGCCGGATCGCCATCCAGGGCGCGCGCGCGGTCGGCTATGTCGGCGCCGGGACGCTGGAGTTTCTGCTCGACCGGGAGATGAATTTTTATTTTCTCGAAATGAACACGCGGCTCCAGGTCGAGCACGCCGTAACGGAGAGAGTCGTCGGCATCGATATGGTCAAGGCGCAGATCGAAGTGGCCGCGGGCGCCTATCTGCCCTGGAAACAGCGCCACATCAGCCCGACGGGCCACGCCATCGAGTGCCGCATCTACGCGGAAGATCCGGAGCGCGATTTCATGCCCTGCCCCGGCAGGATCGAAGGGCTGCGCCTCCCCGAGGGGCTGGGCGTGCGCAACGACTGCGGCGTCTACGAAGGCGCGGAGGTGCCGATCCACTACGACCCGATGATCGCCAAGCTCATCATCTGGGGCGAGAACCGCGTCGAGGCGATCCTCAGGATGCGCCGGGCGCTGCGCGAGTACCAGGTCCGCGGCATCAAGACCAACATCCCGTTTCACCAGTGGATTCTCCGCCACCCGCGCTTCATGGTGGGAGACTTCAATACCGGCTTCATCGACGAAGAGTACGGCGCCAGCGGCACGGAGGACGTTTTCCCGCACAAGGAGATCGCGCTGGCGTCGGCGGCGATCGCCGCGCTCCACCGCGAGCGGGAGCGCGCCGCGCGCATCCTCGAACGGGGGGCGACGGAGACATCGCGCTGGCGCGAGAGCGCGAGGAAGACGGTGCTGCGGACGGTGGGCGGGGAGCGGAAGAGGCAGTAATAATTTTGAATTTTGGATTATGAATTTTTAATTGCCGGTCTGGATCTTCAATTCAAAATTAACAATTAAGAATTAAAAATTAAGCGCGGCCAGGGGGACGAGGGAAGTGGCATATATTGCCAAGCTGGGCGAGAGGAATTACACCGTCGAGGTCGAGGAGGTCGAGAAGTCGATCTACCGAGTCTCGGTCGATGGCAGCGAGTTTCTGCTCGACGGAAAGAAGACCGGGCGGACCAACTACTCGCTGATCGTCGACAACCGCTCGTTTGAAGTTGACATCGACGTCTCCGAAGACGACTATCGCGTGCTGGTCGACGGGAGAAATTACCACATTCACCTGCTCGACGAGCGGCGGATGCGGCTGGGCGGGCTGCAGGCGGGCATCGAGCTTCAGGGCCGGCAACGCGTCTCGGTGCCGATGCCGGGAAAGGTGATCGCCGTGCTGGTGTCCGAGGGCGACAAGGTGGAGCGAGGGCAGGGGCTGGTGATCGTCGAGGCGATGAAGATGGAAAACGAAGTGCGCTCGCCGATCAACGGCGAGGTGAAAGAGGTAAAAGTCAAAGCCGGCGACTCGCTGGAAGCCGGCGCGGCGCTGCTGGTGGTGGAATAGGGGACCGGAAACGAAAATTTTCTTGTCACGATTTTTTTTTCATGCTATACACAAAGAAAAATGGTTCCCAAGAAGTGCTTCTTTACCAAGGGAGTCGGAGTCCACAAGGAAAAGCTCGCCTCGTTTGAGTTGGCCCTGCGCACCGCCGGCCTCGCCTTTTGCAACCTTGTTCTCGTCTCCAGCATCTATCCTCCGGGATGTAAGCGGATATCGAAGGAGGAAGGCGTAAAGTTATTGCGCCCCGGCGAGATCGTTTTCTGCGTTTACGACCGCGAGAGCTCCAACGAGCCGAACCGGCTCGTGGCGGCGTCGGTCGGCATCGCCATCCCCGCCGACGAGAACCAGCACGGTTATCTCTCCGAGCACCACTCCTTCGGCGAGACCGACGAGAAGGCGGGCGAGTACGCCGAGGACCTGGCGGCGAGCATGCTCGCGACGACCCTGGGCATCGAGTTCAATCCCGACACCGCCTGGGACGAGCGCGAGCAGATTTTCAAAATGTCGGAAAAGATCGTCCGCACCACCAACATCACCCAGTCCGCCATCGGCAACAAAGACGGCCTCTGGACCACCGTCTTCGCCGCCTGCGTCTTTATCAATGAAGACAACGGCGCGTCCAGCGCCGGCAACGAGAACAAAGACAACAAGTAACCCACGTATCTCGTATTTCGTCGTTCGTATCCCGCATCTCACACGCGAGTCGCTCTGTTTCGGATAATTTATCGCGCCAAGACGCCAAGCACGCAAAGAAGGATATTTTTATCCGAACTTGGCGCCCTTTGCGCCTTTGCGCGAAATATCTAAATCCGTTCTTTCTTTCTGCCTGTCTTGAGCCTAGTCGGAGGGCCTTCTGCCTTTTGACGCGAAGTACGCGACCCCGATGCTCACTCCATACAGCAGCGTGAGCGGCAGAGTGAGCAGGATCTGCGAGACGATGTCGGGCGGGGTGAGGATGGCGGCGAGGAT
>MGSS01000059.1:4909-11355 GCA_001798595.1 Deltaproteobacteria bacterium RIFCSPLOWO2_12_FULL_60_19
CTGCGAGACGATGTCGGGCGGGGTGAGGATGGCGGCGAGGATCAGGATCAAGATAAACGCGTAGCGAAAGTGGCGGATCATAAAGCGGTGGTCGATCAGCCCGACGCGCGCCAGGAAGTAGGCGGCGACCGGGAGCTCGAAGGTGATTCCAAAGGCCAGCACGAGGTCGGAGGCGAAGGAAAGATACTCGCCGACGCGGATCGCCGGCCGCACTTCCATCGCTTCATAGCGTTTGAGCAAAAATTCAAATCCCAACTGAAAGATCACTTTATAACAAAACCAGGCGCCGAGCAGAAAAAACAGCGTACCGAAGAAGACAAATTTGACGGCGTAGCGCTTCTCGTGCTGGTAAAGCCCCGGAGCGACGAAGCGCCAGATTTGCCACAGGATGATCGGGAATACGAGGAAGAGGCCGGCGATGAAGCCGATCTTCATTTTTGTGAAAAACGCTTCGGGCACGGCCGTGCCGATCAGTGTCAGCCCGGGGCTGTCGATGCGCGTGAGCGGGAGAGTGAGGAAGGCGAAGATCGTCTCGACGTTGGCGAAGCAGACCAGAAACCCGACCGCTATCGCCAGACAGGAATTGACCAGCGAGGAGCGCAGCTCCCCCAGGTGGGAGGTGAAGGGCATCCGGGCATCTTCAACGCGCCCGTCAGGTTGGCTTCTGTTCACTCTTCTCCGCGGGCTGAGCTTCGCTCGTCGTCGGCGCGGGATCGGTGTTTTTCGCCAGGAAGGGATCGTCGCGCGGCGTCGCCTGGGGCGATGACTCGTCGATCTCGGATTCCACCTGCTTGAGCTCGTCTTTCAGCTCGTCGGTCGCGCGCCGGAACTCGGCCATCCCTTTGCCCAGCGCGCGGGCGATCTCCGGCAGCTTTCTCGGCCCCAGCACGATCAGCGCCAGCGCCAAAATCAACAGCAGCTCCGGCATGCCGATTCCGAACATCTTCGACCTCCGACGGTAAAGCTAATTCATTTCTAAGAGAGAGGCAACAGGCCCTTCGACAAGGCTCAGGGCAGGCAGAAGGGAAGATCGGATCGGAGAGATCTCGCGCAAAGGCGCAAAGGGCGCCAAGTTCGGAGAAAAATATCTTTTTTTGCGAGCTTGGCGTCTTGGCGCGATGAATCATCCGGTTCGACGAGATACGAGCTACGGTATCTTCACCCTTCCGACCGGGTTGACCGAGACCGTGGTGGTCTGGCCGTTGATGTTTTGCAGCGTGATCGTGCTTGCGGTGTTGACCGTGCCGCGCGCCTCGAAGTTAAACGCGGCGGTCACTGCTGTTACTGTGATGCCCTGGGGGAGATTGAACGGGCCGCTCTCCGGGGCGTACGCGGCGCCACTGAACTTCTCGATCGTATAGGAGGAGGCCGGCAGAGCGGGGAACGCGATGCGGTACATGGTGTTTTGGCTGATCGCCTTCGCCCGGGCGAGATGCAGGTCTACACCAAGCCGGCGCGCGCCGGAAGAGAGATTGATCGTCGGCAGCCACGACATGAACTGTGGGATGGCGATGGCCATCAACGTTCCGGCGACGCCCATCGCCACGAGCAGTTCGATGATGGTGAAAGCGTGGGACTTCTCAGTAAGCATGGCTCTGTGGGATACGTCGTTCGTCGCTCGTATCTCGTCGCTCGTCTTACGAAATACGAAATACGTTGTACGAGCGACGAGTTCTTATTCCTCCCTCGGCAACGTCACTGTAAACGTTGAGCCTTTGCCCGGGGTGCTTTCCACGTTGATCTTTCCTCCCAGCAGCTCAGTGAAACGCTTGACGATGTAAAGCCCGAGTCCCACGCCGCCGTAGAGCCTGGTCTCCGAGCTGTCCACCTGATGGAACTTGTTGAAAACAGCTTCGTGCATGTCTTTGGGTATCCCGATTCCTGTATCCGCGATCTTGAACTCCACCCACTTCGCCGAGGCGTGAGGCGAGAGGCGCGAGGCGGAAGGCGTGAGGTCAGAGCGATGGCTAGCTTTTTCTACCAGCCTAGCCGACACCGCGACTGTTCCCGCGTCGGTGAACTTGAGGGCGTTATTGATGAGGTTCTGCAGAATCCGTTTGAGCTTCGCGCCGTCGGTAGTTATCGGGATAGAGGCAGCAGGATAGTCCCAACTCAGCGTGACATGTTTTTTATCTGCCCGGACCTCATAATCCGACCTTAGCTGGTCGAGGAGACCACGAAGATTGAAATGCTCGTGGTGCGCCGTTATCGCTTGGGCCTCGAGTTGTGTGGTCTGCATGATTTCATTGATCATGTCGAGCTGGTCACCGGCCCGGCCGAGCACCTTCTGGAGCGCTTCTTCCTGTTGCTTGTTGATTTCGCCCAGCATTCCCTCCTTGACCATGCCGGTATAACCCATGATTACGCTCAGCGGAGTCCTCAACTCGTGCGACATCACGCTCAGAAACTCGTCTTTAACTTTGTTTGCCCTTAGTATCTCCTCATAGAGCTGGGCGTTGTGAATGGCTATGGCTGCCTGGCCCGCCAGCGTAGTGAGAAACTCGATCTCCTCTTTGCTGAATTCGTGCTCCTGCCGGGTGTAGAGGCTGAGCACTCCAAGCGCCTCGTCATGGGCTATAAGCGGAACTCCCAGATAGGAGACCAATCCGTGGAACACCGCCGAATTGTAGGTTCGTGCGTCTGTCTGAATATTATGCACGACTACAGGCGCTTTGGTTTCGACCGCCCTCTGCGCCCGACCGCTTAACGTTGGTCGCGCTCGAGACCTCCATTCTTCTTCGCTTATTCCCCGGCACGCGAGGGATTCCATCGCGCCGGTCTCGCGATTCAGAAGTCTGACGGTCGTCGCGGCTGCGATCGGCACGAAGAGCTCGATTTTCTCCAACAGGACATTCAAGCGGGTCCGGAGATCCAGGGTCGAGGTGATGGCCAGGTCGATCTCGTGCAGCGCACGGATGCGCTCTAAATTCCACCGGGTTTCATCCTGGGCCCGCTCGCGCTCGGCAATCTCGGCCCTCAGCGCAGCCGTCCTCTCTTCCACCTTGTTTTCCAGGCTTTCGTAAAGCAAAGCTCTCTCCAACGCCACTGCAACCTGATTGCCCACGCCATGAAGAATGTTTAGTTCCTCCTCACTGAGCATTCCCTCGTCGCTGCCGGCGAGGTTCAACACTCCCAACTTCCTGCCGTCCGACCAGAGGGGCACGCTCGCGTGGCAGCGGAGTCCTTGGGTATCGCCCTTTGCCTTCTGCAGCCGCTCACATTCGAAAACGTTGACGGCTCGATCGAGTTCGCCGGAGAGGAATCTGCGGCGGCACAGACAGTCGCCTTCCAAGCTGCCGGGAATCTCCAGGCCGGGCGGCAATGCTCTTGCCGCGGCGACACGGAATCCAGCTTCACCCTCACACAGAAAAATCCAGCCGGCGCGCACGCCGGGCAGGTCCATAGACCGAGCCAAAGCATTCTCAGCGACCGACTGGACGCCCAAGGATGCGTTAAGATCGGCCGCGATACGATAAAGCCCGTTGAGAGACTCGTAGGATCGAGTCAGCCGAGCGTTAAGATGGACGGCCTCCTGATAAACAGAGATCAGCAGGTCCAAAATCTGTTGCCGCTCCGAAGTGATCAGATATTCCTCGCCGTCAAGGCGAATCTTCAGGCCAAGCTCTATCTTTCCGCTTTTCTGAAGTTCCCTATTCGCCAAGAGGTGGTCGATGCGCGAAAGGAAGTCCTTTTCGTCGTACGGCTTGCGGATGAAGTTGTCCGCCCCGCACTGCAAGCCCTTGATGACATCCTCCGCGCTGGACATCGCGCTTAAAAGGACGACCGGAATATCCCTGAGTGTTTTCTTCGACTTGATTTCCCGGCAGAGAGTAAAGCCGTCCATTTCCGGCATCACGATGTCGCTGATGATGAGAGTAGGGTTGCGCCTGCGCACCGCCGCCAGCGCTTTTTTGCCATCGGCCGCCACCTCCACTTTATAACCGTGACCTTCAAGCAAATGCGCCAGCTGCGCGGCCTGCGTCGGACTATCCTCGACAACGAGAATCTCTGTCCCTTGATCTGCGGCTCTCTTTGAAATCGTGGAGGTCATGGCCCGTTCCTCGCCCCCCGGCGAAAGACCGCTAGCTTGGCAGCGTAAAGTAAAACGTTGCGCCCGTCCCTTCGGCTCCCTCCGCCCATATCCGGCCGCCATGCCGGCGGATGATGCGCTGGACCGTAGCCAGCCCGATCCCGGTTCCCTCAAATTCCGCCGCGCCGTGCAGGCGCTGAAAAGGCTGGAAAAGCTTGCCCGCATATTCCATGTTGAACCCCGTCCCGTTGTCCCGGAAAAAGTAGACCGGGTTATCCGCCTCCGGATGGATGCCGAACTCTATTCTCGCGGCGGCTTGTTTCGACGTGAACTTCCAGGCATTTCTCAGCAGGTTTTCCAACACGACGCGCAGGAGTCGCGGGTCCCCTTTGGCGATCAATCCCGGCGCGACGACGAATTCCGCCCGACGGTCCGGTTCAGCCTGCTGGAGGTCCGTTGCGATGGCGTGCGCGACTGCGCTCAGGTCGACGGTTTCCAAACGCATCTCCTGCCGGGTTACGCGGGATAGATTGAGCAGCGCGTCGATCAGATCTCCCATTTGTTTTCCGCCGGCGTGCACGAGCTCCAAATAATGTCTTCCCCGTTCGTCCAGCATAGGACCATATTCATCCAGCATGACCTGGCTGAAGCCGTTGATGCTCCTGAGCGGCGCGCGCAGGTCGTGCGAGACGGAGTAGCTGAAGGCTTCCAGCTCTTTGTTGGCGGCCGCGAGCTCGGTGTTCAGTTTGCGCGTTTCAGCTTCCGCGCGCTTGCGCTCGGCGGCCTCCTTCTCCAGCCTTTCATTCGCGGCTTTCAGCTCCTGTTCCCGCGCGCTGAGCTCGTCATTCAGGCGGACGGCTTCCTCGAACGTCGACATGAGAAGTTCCAGGATCTGTTGGCGTTCCGAGGTGATCAGATACTCGTGGCCCTGAAAACGAATCTTCAAGCCCACCCGGATCTTTTCGGTCTTTTGCAGCTCCCGGCCCGTCAGGAGTTGGTGGATGCGAGAGATGAGATATTTTCCTTCATACGGCTTCCTGATGAAATTGTCCGCGCCGCATTGGAGGCCTCGAATAACGTCCTGCGGGTTGGAGAGCGAGGTCAACAGGACGACCGGAATATCTTTAAGCTTTTTCCTGGACTTGATCTCCTTGCAAAGCGCGAAGCCGTCCATTTCCGGCATCACGATGTCGCTGATGACGATGCTCGGCTCCCGTTCGCGCAGAACCGCCAGCGCCTCCTTGCCGTTAACGGTCACCGTCACCTTGTAGCCATGCTCTTCGAGCAGATGCTGCAGGAGTTGGGCCTGAGTCGGGCTGTCCTCGACGACCAGAACGGAGTCGGCGCTGCCGCTCGCTCGATGCTCGGACTTCACGGCGTGCTCTCCTGTTTTTTGACCGCCAGGCCCCGCAACACTTCGCCGATCTTCTCAGGCGGAAGCGCGTAGGCTGCGGCGTCCAGTTTCATGGCTTCTCCAGGCATGCCGTAAACCACAGAGCTCTCCCTGTCCTGGACGATCGTCACGGCGTTTCTTTCCTTCATTAGTTTCAATTCCCCTGCGCCGTCGCTCCCCATGCCGGTGAGTAGCACACCCACGACGTACGGACCGTAGACCTGGGCCACCGAACGGAAGAGATAGGAGACCGAGGGCCGGAGACCGTTTTCCAAGTCATCTTTACTTAGGGCTATCCGCCCCACCGACCGAACTCCCATATGAAATCCGTCGGGGGCCACGTAGGCATGCCCGGGCGCCATCGCCTCGCCTTGTCCTGCAAGGTGCACCGGGAAGTTGGTCGTCTGAGCCAGCCATTCTACAAAACCCGCGGCGAATCCGGGCGCCATGTGTTGAACAATGAGCACGGGAGCGGGAAAGTCTTTATGAAGCCCGGACAAAATCGTTTGAAGAACTATCGGGCCGCCCGTCGAGGCTCCCATTGCGACCAGCCGGACCTCTGCGGGCGCTTTGCCTGGTCTTAGCTGGGGCGCCGGTGCGGGGGCGCCGCCCGCCCTGGATCGAGGCCATCGCCTCACCACCTTGACCTCGGACATCAGCTTCACCGTTCGAACGAGTTCTCTCGCGGTCGCCTCATGCTCGGGATGACCGATCCCCTTCGGTCGGGGGACAATGGCGAGGGCGCCCGCCTCCAAGGCGCGAAAAGTCGTGGCGACCTCCTCGACCGTCGAGCTCCCGCTGACGATGACGATCGGCGTAGGGTAGGTCTCCATGATTCTGCGAGTGGCATCGAAGCCGTTCAACTTCGGCATATGAATGTCCATGGTGACGACGTCGGGCTTGAGCCGTTCTACGGCTTCCAGCGCTTCTTCTCCGTTGTGCGCCGTTCCGATCACTTCCATTTCGGGGTCGGAGCCGAGAATATGGGTCAAAAATTCGCGCACAACCGGCGAGTCTTCGACG
>MGSS01000059.1:11372-46192 GCA_001798595.1 Deltaproteobacteria bacterium RIFCSPLOWO2_12_FULL_60_19
ATTCGCGCACAACCGGCGAGTCTTCGACGATCAGAACCTTAATCATTATAGGTCCACCTACGGCCTAAATTAGTCTTCCGAGTTTAGCCACTGTCTCTTGGAGCGCGCCAAACAGCTCGGGGGCCGGGTTAACATCCTTGCGTTTCCATGCGGCAAAGAGGCTCTCCAAGGATTCGCAGATCGTTGCGATCTCCGCCTGTTTGACTGCTCGCGCGGCGCCCTTCAGAGTGTGCACTTCACGAAAAAGCGCATCGAGAATTTCCTGCTGTTTTTCAGTGCCGGCAATCTTTTTCAACTCAAGGAGGCCGGAAGAGATGCAGCTCACATGCTCTGCAGCCTCGACCTTGAACGTTCCAAGGAGTCTTTTAACAAACTCGTCGTCTTTTTGAGCCGCGAGAACCGTTACTCCTACGCTGTCTACAGGCACTTTCCCAGGTAGACGGCGACTCTTTCTTGTTGCCAGCTCCCGGAGGGTTTGGACGATCAGCTCCACCGGGGCAGGTTTTCTGAGATATTTGTCGGCGCCTGCGCCTATCGCCAGTTTTTCGTCTGCTGGTGAAGTGTAGGTTGCAGTGTAAAAAATGATGGGGATTCTTTTGAATTTTTTGCTTCTTTTGACTTTAGAGCAGAGACGATAGCCATCCATTCCTGGCATAAGAATATCTGAGATGATCGCGTCAATTTTTTCCCGTTTTAACTGTTTAAGTGCCGCCAGGCCGTTCTCTGCTTCTATAGTAGTATATCCTTCTGCTTCCAACTGCGCCCTCAGCAGTTTACGATTGACCTGACTATCATCAACGATGAGTACGGTCATTTCACTGACCCTTCTGGACTTTTCCACCCCGCAAAAACCCCGCGACCTGACTCGGCAATTTGCGCGTATCAATGGGTTTGGCTATGTACCCGTCGCAGCCGGCATTGAGCGCCTTTTCTTCGTCTCCTTTCATGGCGTAGGCGGTGAGGGCCAGAATAACTATCCCTCGTGTCTCCCCGTTTGCCTTCAGCCTCCGCGTTAGCTCCAGACCGTCCATTTCGGGCAGTTGAATGTCCATCAGGATAAGGCGGGGAGGAAAGGTCTTCAGTACCTCCAGCGCCTCTTCGGCGTTGGTGGCCGTCTTGACATCATACCCTTCACCCGCCAGGAGGACACGTACCAGCTTCAGGTTCATCGGGTTGTCGTCCACAATTAGAATCGGCTCACCGGCCATAGCAACACTCCAGTCAGTACTTCTCAGTTGTTGGTTTTTATTTAAACTCGAAACTCTACTCTCTTGTCTTTGCTGCTGCTTTGCGGGCCGGTTTTTTAAACTGCGCCTTTTTTTCCGCAGGAATCCTCTCGGCCGGCCTTTCGCCTATGTGAATTCGCAACTCTTCGAGTAGCTGGGCCGCCCCGCTTGGTCCCTTTTGAACTATAGCTTGCACGGATGCCTGGAGCCGGACGCGGTCATCCCGTGTCAGATCCTTGACAGTCCAGACAATTACCGGCGTTCGGTAGGCACCGCTCGTCCGGTGGAAGCTCTCTAGAAATTGGAAGCCATCCATGTCCGGCATCAAGAGGTCGAGGATGATGGCCGCAGGCGGTTGTTTCGCCACCGATTTGAGCGCGGCTCTGGCATCGGTCTCGCAGACAGGAACATATCCGGCGTCGCGTAAGACGCTCTCCGCAAGCTTAAGGGAATGGGGATCATCGTCTATGCAAAGGACTTTTCTGGATCGATCCCGGACGACCCCCGCTCTCTTGATGGCGGCCAGGAGATCCTCTTTCGCGATGGGCTTTATCAGGAAATCTTGGATCCGGTAGCCGACCGCGCCTGTTTTATCGGCCACAACCGTAACCACGATGGTGGGAGTTTCCCGGTTCAAGCTGTCTTCCCGGACCTTGCGGAGCAGGTCCCAACCGTTCATGTCCGGAAGAATGACGTCGAGGGTGATGCCGTCAAAGGCTCGCTCTCGGCAAAGGGCTAACGCCTCCGTCCCGCTACCGGCGATCTCTACGTTGTAACCGGCGCCGGCAAGAATCTCGGAAAGGCAGGATTGGTCCTTGGCATCGTCCTCGACGACCAGGATGGTAGGTGCATTCGGTCTGGTGACGGGAACCGGCTTGCGGAGTGTACCTTCCGCAGCGCGAGAGGGAGACTCCGAGTAGCGGGGCAGGACGGCAAAGAAGGTGCTCCCTTTACCCAAGGTGCTGTTCGCGCCGACCCTGCCCCCCTGGGCCTCAACGATCTTCTTGGTCAGAGCAAGGCCCAGCCCTGTTCCCGGGTACTTCTTAGCCAGGGTGGCGTCCAGTTGCTGGAATTCGACAAAGAGCCTTCCCCTATCTTCGGGCTTGATCCCGATGCCAGTATCCTCTACCTCGAGCCGGAAATCCTTAAGACCTTCCGGCGCCGCCCGTACCGTTATCCGTCCTTCATCGTTGGTGAACTTGATGGCGTTGGAGAGGTAATTGTAGAGCACCTGCTTGAGCTTAGCTGGGTCGAGCACCACGGAGTTGACCCCGGGATCGATGGAAGTCTCGACCTTGAGCCGCTTTTTCGCCGCCATAGTGCGGACGATATCGCAGGTCTCTCCAACGAGCTTGGTGAGTTCCACGGCCTCGGGCTGGAGCTCCATCCTTCCGGCCTCCACCTTGGCCAGGTCCAGCACGTCGTTGATGAGCTGGAGGAGGTGTTTGGCGCTGGTGAGGATATCGCCGAGGTACTCCTTGTGCTGATCCGAGACCGGCCCCAGCCTGCCGTCGTGCATCATCTCGGTAAATCCAATAATGCCATTGAGCGGCGTTCTCAGCTCGTGGGACATATTGGCTAAAAATTCGCTCTTCATCCGGTTCGCCTCTTGGAGCGATTGCTCGAAGCGCTTGCGCTCAGTCACGTCGCGCGCGGCGGCGAACACGCCCTGGAGCTTGCCGTCCCGGTCATTGAAGGTTGTGGCGTTGTAGGAGACCACCGTAAGGCTTCCGTTCTTGTTGCGGGCCGTGAGTTCGTAATCCGTAACTTTTTCCTCGCGCAGCACTACGCGGATGCCTTCCTCGGCGCGCTGCGGATCGGTGAAATAGTTTTTGAACGGTGACCCGATTAGCTCTTCGCGGGTGAAGCCGGTCAGGGACTGCATCTGCTGGTTCACGTCAGTGATGATACCGAGCGGATCTGTGGTCATCAAGGCATCGATGTTCGATTCGATCAGCGAGCGGGTGTAGAACTGCTGGTCGCGGAACTGGACTTCGAGCTCTTTCTGCGCCGTGATGTCGCGCGCAGCGGCCAGGATGCCCAGCAGCTTTCCGGAAGCATCGCTGAAAACGCCGGCGTTGAACGACACGGCGATGCGCCGTCCCAGGCGCGTGATCAGGGTCAGCTCGTACGCGAGAACTCGGTTTTCGGTTAGGGTTTGTTGCACTCCTGCGCTCGCGCGCTCCGGCTCCGTGAAGTAATCCTTGAACCGCGAATTGATGAGATGCTTGCGCGAATAGCCGGTCAGCCGCGTCGCCTCCTCGTTCACGTCGGTGATGACGCCGTCGGGAGCGATGGCGAACAGGGCGTCCGCTGAGGCCTCGATGAGCGAGCGATTGTAGGCCTGCTGCTCGGCCAACTGGTTCTGCAGCCGGGCCTGCTCGGAAATATCCCGCGCAGAGGCGAAGATTCCTTGCATGGTGCCATCCGGAGCGCGAAAGACCGAGGCATTGAAAGAGACGGTCGCTTTGCGGCCGGTCTTGGTTTTGAGGGTGAGCTGGTAGTTCGTGACCACCCCTTCGGCCAGGGTGCGTTTCACGCCGAGGTCAGCTTGATCCGGCTCGGTGAAGTACTGTTTGAACGTTTTTCCGATCAGCTCCTCACGGGAATAGTCGGTCATGCGGCACATCTGCTCGTTGACGTCGGTGATGAACCCGTCCGGATCGACTGTGATCAAACCGTCCACGGAAGATTCAATCAGGCCGCGCAGGTAGTTCTGCTGTTCGCGGAGCTGCTCCTCGAGGCGCACGCGGTCGGTGATGTCGCGGGCGCTGGCGAAGATGCCGCGCACGTCGCCGCTCGGGTCTTTGAAGACCGAGGCGTTAAACGAAACCTGGAGATGTCGGCGCAAGCGCGAGACCAGGGTGAGCGCGTACTCGGTCACAACGCCTTTTTCGAAAGTTTCCTGAACACCGGCTTTGGCGCGGTCCGGCTCGGTAAAGTAGTCGGCGAACGGTGTGCCTATGAGCTCCGCGCGCGCATAGCCGGTCATCTGACACATACGGTCGTTGACATCAGTGATAGTGCCAGAGGGGTCCACGGTAATGAGCCCGTCGACCGACGATTCGATCAGACCTCGGTTATACGCCTGTTGTTCGCGCAACTGCTGTTCCAGTTTCTTCTGCTCCGTGATGTCCCGTGCGGCGGCGAACACCCCCTGGAGCTTCCCGCTGGCGTCGTTAAACGTGACCGCGTTGTAGGAGACGACGGTCTCGTGCCCGGTTTTACTGCGGGCGGTCAACTCGTAGTTGGTAACCTTGCCCTCCCGGACCACTGTTTGGATGCCTTCCTCGGCCCGTCGCGGATCCGTGAAGAAATTCTTGAAAGGAGAGCCGATGAGATCTTCCCGGCTGTAACCTGTCAGTGCCGCCATTTGCTGGTTGACGTCCGTGATCGTTCCCACTAGGTTCGTAGTCATGAGCGCGTCGACGTTGGCCTCGATCAGGGAGCGCGTATAGAATTGCGACGCCTGGAGCTGTCCTTCGAGCTGTTTTTGCGCCGTGATGTCGCGGGCGGAGGCGAAGATGCCGCGTATATTGCCGCTAGGATCCTTAAAAACAGCCGCGTTAAACGAGACGGGAACTTGCCGGCCATCGGCCGCCTGCATGGTAAGCACGTAGTTGGTGACCGCGCCTTCTTTAAAGGTGAGCGTCACGCCTTCCTCGGCGCGGCCGCGCTCCGTGAAGTAGCCGGGGAACGAGGAGCCTATGAGCTGAGTGCGGGGCCTTCCAACCATGCGGCACATGGTCTCGTTGACGTCCGTGATGGTCATGGACTCATCGACTGTGACCAGGCCGTCCACCGAGGCTTCAATCAAGCCCCGATTGTAAGCGCGTTCGTCAGCCAACTGCTTCTGCAGCCCCGCTTGCTCAGTGATATCGCGCGCGGAGGCGAAAATGCCGCGCACCTGCCCTGAAGGATCTTTGAAAATTGCCGCGTTGAATGACACGAGGCTTTCACGGCCGCCCTTGGTGCGCAGACTGAGCTCGTAATTGGACACCGCTCCTTTGTCCAGGGTCAGACGCACTCCCTCCGCAGCTCGCTTGGGGTCAGTAAAGTATTTGGAGAACGGTGTGCCGATAAGCTCTTCGCGCGGGTAACCGGACATGCGGCACATGGTTTCATTGACATCGGTAATGGTTATCATCGCGTTCACGGTGATCAGGCCGTCCAGAGAGGCCTCGATCAAGCCGCGATTGTAGGCCCGCTCGTCCGCTAGTTGTGACTGGAGCCGCGCCTGTTCCGTGATGTCGCGCGCCGAGGCGAAAATGCCGCGGATATTACCGGAGGGGTCCTTGAAGACCGAAGCGTTAAAGGAGACCTGGAGATGCTTGCCATCGCGCTTGGCCAGGCTCAGAACGTAGTCGGTGACGATGCCCTTTTGAAACGTCTCATTGACTCCGGCGGTGGCGCGGTCTCCATCCGCGAAGTAGTCGGCAAACGGAGTGCCGATAAGCTCCTCTCGCGAGTAGCCCGACATGCGGCACATCTGCTCGTTGACGTCCGAGATCGCGCCCGAAGGGTCCACCGTGATCAGGCCGTCAACGGAAGCCTCGATCAACCCGCGGTTGTAGGCCTCGGACTCGCGCAGTTGTTGTTCAAGTTTCTTCTGCTCGGTGATGTCCCGCGCGGCGGCAAATACTCCCTGGAGTCTTCCCTTATCATCCCGGAAGGTGGACGCGTTGTACGAGACGACCGTCATGCGCCCATCTTTCGAAAGAGCCGTCAATTCATAGTTGGTGACCTTTCCTTCGCGGAGCACCCGGCGGATACCTTCTTCGGCTCGCGTCGGGTCCGTGAAGTAATTCTTGAAGGCCGAGCCGATCAGATACTCCCTCCCGTAGCCGGTAAGCACCGCCATCTGTTGATTGACGTCCGTGATGATCCCTACCGCATCCGTGGCCATCAGCGCGTCAATGTTCGATTCAATCAGCGAGCGGGTGTAGAGTTGCGTGGCCCTAAGCTCGTCTGTCAGACGGATTTCCTCCGAGATGTCTTTCGAAATGAGCAGAAAGCCGATCGCTTTGCCCGAGGAGTCGCGGCGGGGAGTCATGACCACGCGAGCGGTGAAGCGCTCGCTGTTTTTGCGGATTCTTTGGATAGTTCCTTCCCACTTGCCCTCCCGCAGCGCCGTCTGCATAATCTGGAGATGCTTGCCTGATTTTATGTCTTCAGGAACGTGGAGGATGGAAGAATTCGCCCGGCCTACGACCTCCGTCGGCTCATAACCGTACAACCGCCTGGCGCCTTCGTTCCACAGAAGAATTGCCCCATTAAGGTCTTTGCCGATGATGGAATACTCGGTGGAGGACTCGAGAATATTGGTGATGAAGTCCAGCGCGCCCTGGGCGTCGCCGACAATGGCGCTGTCGAAAAGGTTGGCTCGTCGGAGATCCTCGGCAAAGCGCTGTTCGCTTGTAATATCTTTGGAGATCAGGAGGAAGCCGATGGCTTGGCCTGAGGAGTCGCGGCGAGGAGTCATGACCACGCGAGCGGTGAAGCGCTCGCCGTTTTTGCGGACCCGCTGGATCGTCCCTTCCCACTTGCCGTCGCGTAACGCAGCCCCCATGATCTCACGCGGCTTTCCGGCCTCCACGTCCTCCGGTGTATGGAGGATGGAAGAGTTGGCCTTGCCGACAACCTCTTCGGGGCCGTACCCATAGATGCGCCGGGCGCCCTCGTTCCAAAGAAGAATCTTTCCATCGATATCCTTGCCGATAATCGAGTACTCGGTGGAAGATTCCAGAACGTTTTGTAGGAAGGATAAGAGGTCGCCGACCTCCCGACCCACAAGCCGGCTTGTGGTTATAGTCGCGGACTCTATCTTGACATCGCTCATAAAACCTCGCCTTCAAAAGTTCCAGCTCAAATCTCGCCCCCGATTACATGGTTTTCCTCAGACTTCTTAGTCGCGATAACTCTTTGGTTTCTTTCCTATTCTCTGATCCCCCAACCTCTGACGGCTGGACCGTTAAACTAACCTTCGGATGACCTCGAGCAGATTGCTCTGGTCAAAGCTGCTTTTCACGATATACGCGTTCGCGCCGACGTCGATGCCGCGCTCGCGGTCTTCCCGGGACTCGAGGGCCGTCACCAGCACCACAGGCACCGCGGACAGTTTCTTGTCCGCGCGGATCCTGGCGGTAAGGTCAAAGCCGTTCATGCGGGGCATATCCACGTCCGACACCACGAGATCGAATTCGCCGCCGCGCAGCTGCGTAAAGCCGTCGATGCCGTCGACGGCGGCGGCGACCTGGTATCCCGCGGCCTCGAGGATATTCTTGACCAGCGCCCGCGCCGTGATCGAGTCCTCCACCACCAACACCGATTTTTTCTCCGCTGGTTCTTTTTCGCCGGGGGCGGCGGCTTCCCGGACGGTCGCCGCGCTCAGGCGCACCGCAGATTTCATCAAATCCGGCACGTTGACGACGGGCACGACTCGTCCCGAGCCCAGAACCGTTGCCCCGGCGATATTGCGCACGCGGGAAAGTTGCTTGCCCAGGCTTTTCACCAACACGTCCTGCTCGTTCAAGATTTCATCCACCATAAATGCAATGCGCTTCTCCGCCAGACCGAGAACCAGCGCCGGCGCGGCGTCCGCGGAATCGCCCGTCGCGCGTTTGCGCGGAAGTTCCAAAGCGTCTCCCAGGCGAGCCAGAGGGACCACGTGTCCGTTGAGTTGGATGGTCTCCCGGTTTTCCGCCGTTCGAATAGAATCCCTTTTGACCTTCAGAGTGCGCTCCACCGAGGCTAGCGGAAGGATGAAGAAATGTTCGTTGACCCGAACGAGAATTCCCCTGAACGTCGCCAGCGTCACCGGAAGAACAAGCCGGAACGCAGTCCCGGCGTCGGGTTGGCTCTCCATGGAGACTGTGCCGCTCAGTTTTTCCGCCTTTTCGCGGACAATAGCGAGACCGAGCCCTCTGCCGGAGAGATCGGTGATGATGGGACTGGTGGAGACTCCTGATTGGAAAATCAGCGCCAACGCCTCCCGGTCGCTCAGCTTTTCCGCCTCCTCCTGGGAAACCGTCCCAAGCCTCGATGCCGCCGACCTGACCTTCGCAACGTCGATTCCCGCTCCATCGTCGGCGATCAGCGCCTCGACTTTATTGCCGTCTTTCTGCGAGACGGTGATCCCGACTCTCCCGCGAGATGGTTTCCCTTTTCGCCTTCGCTCCTCCGGCTTTTCAATGCCGTGATCGATACAGTTTCTAACCAGATGAATCAGGGGGTCTTTGACTTCTTCCAAAATTCTCCTGTCGATCTCGATCTCTCCCCCTTGGATCGACAGCTCCACCTCTTTTCCCTGCTCCCGGGAGAGGTCGCGGACAAATCTTGGAAAGATCTCCAAAATCGAAGAAAAGGGAAACATCGATAGCCGCTTCATCTCCGCCAGGAGGTCGTCAACCAGTCTGCCGAGCGTCCGTTGATCGAGATCCGCCAGCTTCTTCATGCTTGCGAGTTTGGCCTCGACCGATGCGGCGGCCCGTTCGTTTCGCTCCACAAGCTCCCTCAACGTCTCAACCTCCGACCGCCGGACCCGGCCCCCCGAAATCCGCCCCTTGATTCTTGCGCTCTCTCTTTTCCATGCGGCAAGCGCCGCGTTCACTTGGCCGAGCTCCGCGGCGCGCTGGACCGCCGCCAGTTTTGAGGTCAGCAGCTCCTCCGCTTGAAGCAACAGCGGCCCCAGCTTTGCCGTAGGGATCCGTATCGTATCGGCCATAGGGGGACGGAGGGCCGGCGTCGGATGTTCGTCCTGCGCTATCTGCAAACTCCGGCCGCCGGTGGCCGGCTCCTCGTCTCTCGGAACCAACCCTCTTGACGCCTCCTCAAGGCGCTGAATGAGATGCTTGAGCTGAGACTCTTCCGAAGCGGCGCTTGGGCCGCCGCCGGAGGACAGCAATTGACCCAGAGCGTCCACTGCCGGGTGAAGGAGATCGCACAACTCCGGCGATGGGGCTATCGCTTCCTGCTTTAACGCCGCAAAGATGCCCTCCAGGGATTGGCAGACCGCCTCGATTTCGGTCATGTTTACGGCGCGGGCGGCGCCTTTCAAACTATGCGCTTCGCGAAAGACCGCTTCCACGATCTGCGTCTGTCTCTCAGCCGCCGGCGTTTTCTCGATTTCCAAGAGCCCGGAGGTGATGGCCTTGAGGTGCTCCTCGGCCTCGGCTTTAAATGTCGCAAGCAACTCCTTTAGAAAGTCGTCGTCTTTCTTGGCCATAACCTGCTCTGTTTCGGATTGGGGAGTGCGGATTCCCGCAATCCTTACACTTTGTATCGCTCCACCAGCTGCTTGAGTTTTTGCCCCAGTTCGTGCAGGTTCCGCGCCGCCGCCTCAGCCTGTTTGGTGCCGGCGACGTTTTGCGTGGTGGCCTGTTTGATGCTCTCCATCGCCGCCGCCACCTGATCCATCCCCACGAGTTGCTGCTGGCTCGAAGCGGCGATCTGGGTTGCCGCCTGAGCCGATTCCCCGATACTCTCCGCCAGTATTCGGATCGACTCGCCCGCCTCGGTGGATTGTTTGACGCCGGCATCCACCGCCTTGGTCCCCTGTTCCGTTGCCAGGACCGCCGTACCGGTTGCTTTTTGAATGTCAGTGAGGATAGAGCGCACCTGGGCCGTCGCCTGCTTGGACTGTTCCGCCAGGCTCCTGACCTCCTGGGCCACCACGGCAAAGCCTTTTCCGTGTTCGCCCGCTTTGGCCGCCTCGATGGAGGCGTTGACCGCCAGGAGGTTGGACTGATCGGCCAGATCGTTGACCGTGGCGATGATCTCTCCGACGGTTTGGCTCTGCTCGCTCAGCCGCACGATGCTCTCGGCGATGGCTTCCATCTGCTCCCTGATGCGGTTCATTCCCTCGACAGTGTCGTTCACCGACTTCTTGCCGGTTTGCGAAACCTGCGCCGACTTCTGAGCGGTCTCGGAGACGTACTTCGCTTTTTGGCTGGAGACCTGAGCGGTCTGTTTCACCTCTTCCACGGTAGTAGTGGTCTGGCTGATGGCTGTTCCGGTCTCCGCCGCTCCGGAGGCGACCTGGGTCGTCGCCGCCAGAATCTCGCTGGCGGAGGAGCCAAGGACGTTTATCCCCTCGCGGATATTCCCAGTCACCTCCCGGAGACTCTCCACCATCCTGCGGAAGGTCTGAGAGAGAACGCCCACCTCATCGGCTCGATGATCGCGGGCCATATTGACGGTAAGGTCGCCCGCAGCGACCAGGTCCGCGATGCGCGACAGCTCGCGCAACGGTCCCGCGATCACCCGCGCCATCGACAGCGCCAGCACGATGCCGATTGCCACCGCCACGATCCCGACGAACAGAAAAATGCCAAACAATTGATTTGCCCGCTGCTCGGCGTGGGCCAGGCCGAGGCGCGCGCCTTCTTCCGACGCCTTGCCCAATTCCTCGGCAATGGCGCGAATCTTCTGCGCCCGCCCCTGCTGCACGCCGACCGCGAACTGCCGCGATGCCGCTAAATTGCCGGCGAGGATCAAAGGAATGATTTCGGCATCCTTGGTCTGGGCGAATGCCTGCCAGACGGACTTCAGCTCCTCGAGCCGCGACAGCCGGTTGGGATCGTTCTTCGCCCGCTCCAGGAGGCTGAGCGTGATCCCGTCAATCTGTTTCGAGCGTTCCGCCGCTTGCGCCAACAGGGGATCCTGTTCCGTGCGTTTGCTCAACAGCTGCGCTTCGAGCATCAACACCCGCATCCCGTTGTAATTGGCGCGCAGAGCCATCAGATCGCGCACGTTGGCGAAGTCTTCTTTGTAGAGGCGATTCTGCGACTCCAGGATCGTGGCGATTCCGGTGTATGCGGTGGCAATCACCCCTGCGAACAGCGCAAATATCAGACCGAAGCAAACAAACAGCTTGCCGCGCATTGTAAGATTAAGAAACCATTTCATAGGTTATTTTCCCCTGGTTTTTACGCCCTATCGTGTTCCACCAACTGTTTTAGCTTCCGGCCGAGTTCGTTCAGGTTGTGAGCGGCCGTCTCCGCCTGTTTGGTGCCGGCAACGTTTTGCGTGCTGGCCTGCTTAATGTTCTCCATGGCCAAAGCCACTTGATCCATCCCCACCAGTTGCTGCTGGCTCGAGGCGGCGATCTGGGTCGCCGCCTGGGTTGACTCGGTAATGCTATCCCCCAGCAGCCGGATCGACTCGCCCGCCTCGGTGGATTGTTTGACGCCGGCATCGACCGCCTTGGTCCCCTGTTCCGTCGCCAGGACCGCCGCGCCGGTGGCTTTTTGAATGTCAGTGAGGATAGAGCGCACCTGGGCCGTAGCCTGCTTGGACTGTTCCGCCAGGCTCCTGACCTCCTGCGCCACCACGGCGAAGCCTTTCCCCTGTTCACCCGCTTTGGCCGCCTCGATGGAGGCGTTGACCGCCAGGAGGTTGGACTGATCGGCCAGATCGTTGACCGTGGCGATGATCTCTCCGACGGTTTGGCTCTGCTCGCTGAGCCTTACGATAGTCTCAGCCACGGATTCCATCTGTTCCCGGATGCGGTTCATGGCGGCTATGGTCTCGTCCACCGATTTCTTTCCCGTCTGGGAGACCTGCGCGGACCGTTGCGCGCTTTCGGATACATACTTGGCTTTTTGGCTGGAGACCCCGGCGGTCTGCTTCACCTCTTCCACGGTCGTGGTGGTTTCGCTTACCGCGGTGGCCGTCTCCGCCGCCCCGGAAGCTACCTGAGTCGTCATGGCCAATATCTCCGCCGAGGAGGAAGAGAGCCGAGCGATCGCTTCGCGCAATTGTCGCGTGATCGACCTGGTAAGTTGAAAACCAATGGCGAGGCCGGAAACAATGGCGAGCAACGAGACGGCAACCAACAGAAAAGCGGAGCGGCCGAGTGTTTTTGAAAGATCCTCGCGTCCCTCGGCGAGACGCTTCTGTTGAAGTTCAATATACTGATCGCATTGGTCCCGTAGCTTAAGCGCGACAGGAAGCAATTCTTTGTCGCTTAGGGCAACGGCTTCCTTGCGTTTTTCCTGCTGCAAAAACGCGATGCCTTGTTCTTGTCCCGCTTTATATTTCTTTTGAGTTTCCGCGATTTCCCCCAAGATGCGGCGCGCGGTCTCGGAGCGGGAAAGAGTTCGGAGTTTTTCAAGCAACGCATCAAACTGGCGCTGGCTGTCACGCAACTCTTTTACAAGTCTACTTTGCTCTTCAGAGTAGAGAAGCAACCCGCGGAACTGCGCTGTCTGGTCTCTCGCCTCCAGTTTAAGCGCCGTAGCGGTAAGAATAGCCTGCGTATCGACATCCAGAAACTCGGTGTAGGCTCCTTCGGCTGTTCTAAAGAGGTAGAAGGCGGCTGCGGTCACAATAAGTAAGAGGATGAGCACGACTACGTAGCCGCCGATAAGTTTTTTGCCGATGGTCATGATGGGCTCTCCTTAACTCTCTACCTCTTCGCGCACGACGATACTTTCGTCGGTAAGAAGCTTCCCGGCGTCGAGCAGGACGACTCTCTCCGGCGTCACGCCCCTGAGATACTGTTCTCGGATGCCCGTGAGAGTAGGCAGCGACGGCTGAACGTTCCTGAGCGCGATCCTTCGCATGCCCAGGATGGCGTCCGCGAGGATGCCGAATTCCATTGCGTGGTTGTGAATGATGACGACCTTGTTCAGGTCCGTAAGCCCTTTTTCCGGCAGGTCGAAGAACTTCTTGAGGTCGATGACGGAAACGATTTGTCCGCGCACGTTGATGATGCCGAGAACGAAGGGCGCCACGCAGGGCACGGGAGTGAGCTCCTTTAGCGGATAGACCTCGCGGACGTAAGACGATTCAATGCCGTACCTTTCGTAAGCCAGCTGAAACTCCAGCACCTCGATTTCCTCTCCGGCAGGCGCCTCTCCCTTGGGTTCTCGCGCAAGCGCTCGCGCCCGCTCCTTGAGGGTGCGCTTTTTATTCTCCGCAGTAGGCATCCACCCGCCCTCGGCGGCCTCCTGAGCCGCGCCGAGCCGCTGACGGATTTCTTGCCAATCGACGGCGGGTGTCTGTTTAGAGATGCCGGCTTTTTGTTTCGTATGTCACTTCCTCAATACGGCCTCGGGGATCTTACGCGTTGATTTCCGCGTTCGATCCCTGAACTTTCGCCGATCCAATAATCTCGATCAGCCTGCCCGCAGTCAGGCCGTCGGAGTCGGGCAAAACGTCTTCCGGGCGATAGGCGCTCAAGCTCGAGAGTGCATTTTCAAAATGCTTGTTCGACTCCTTGAACCTCTCTTGCCGCAGGGCAAGGCTGCCTAACGCAAAATGGGCAAGGGTGAAGTTCTGATCGAGATATAGCGTGCGCCTGAGCGACGCCATGGCATCCTCGACGGCCCCTCGCTCCTGAAGGATCATGCCTTCCAGAAAGTGAAGAGCCGGGTTCAACCGGTCTCCCGCCCGGGCCTTTTCGCACCACTCCAGAGCTTCCTGAAGCTTGCCTTGATTGGCATAGAGCCGGGCGAGAAGGGCCATCGCGTTGGTATCGTCTCCTTTGTCCAGCAGGCGCAAAGAAAGTTTTTCCACAGCTTCCTCATAACGGCCTTGTCCATAGAGTCGGAATGCCTCCGTATAGAGAGGCGATTGGGATTCATCGAACTTGCGTTCGGCGCCCTCTGTTGCGGGAGCCGCCTCCCGACCGGGCGCGTCTTCTTCCGCCGCTCCTGACGAAAAAACCTCCGCCGCCGGCCCGGCAATGGCCTCGGCCGGCGCCGGCGGCGAAACGTTCGCCGCCTCCATCGCCCTGGAACCATACGCCTCCGGGCGGCCTGCGCCGGCGTCCTTTTTATAAAGGATCGCTTCTTCGAGACTGGCCATCGTAAATTGCGAGAAGAGCGCGTGAGAGGCTTCACTCGGACTGGCGATCAGCCATCCGCCGTCGACGAGCGCGTCGTGGAACTGACGCACGGTTTGTCTTGCCCGCTCCGGCGCAAAGTACATGAGGACATTGCGGCAAAGGATCAGGTCCATGCCATTGGTGTTGTTCAGCAGCGACGGATAACCGTCTTCGGCTAAATTGAGGTAAGAGAAAGTGACCATCTTCCTGATTTCAGGCAGGATCTCGTAACGGCTCTCCTTTTGAAAAAAACATCTCTCCTTGACCCAGCGCGGCGTATCTCGAAAGGACCACTCGCCGTAAGCGCCGTCGGCGGCCTTGCGAAGAAACGAAGGGTTGATATCCGTTCCCAGGATCGTGATATTCCAATCCCCCAGGTCGGGGATTAACTTGCGCAGTAAAATGGCTATGGAATAAGGCTCCTCGCCGGTGGCGCAACCGGCGCTCCAGATTCTCAGGCGCCGCTGGCCGCGCCGGCGCGAGCCGATCAAATCGGGAAAGATGTGCTCTTCCAGGGCGGAGAAGGTGTTTTTTTCTCGGAAGAAATAGGTCTCCCCGACGGTGAGATGGCTCGCCAGAGTCTCGATCTGTCGTTTCGTCAAAGGCGAAGAGATGAGCCATTGGGCACAGAGCTGCCCGCTGTCAAAGCCGAACTGCCGGGAGGCCGACTTGATTCCTCGCTCCAGATCCGGCCATCTTTCTTTCGGGAAATACAGCCCCATTTGCGAGGCGATAAAATCGCTGAAATGCGACAGCACGATGGCGGGTAAGCTTTCAGCCATTGGTAGCGCTCCCCAGCGCATCGCGCAGACTATGTTCTTCTTCGAGCGACAAGAATGTTTCCAGATCGTTGATAAGCACTAGACCGTCTTCCAGCTTGGCCACGCCTTCCAGATATCCCGTTCCCGGAACGATCTCGGCCGCATCGATCACTGCGCCTTTGGGCCGTTCGATCAGGCCGCCGACCGAATCCACCTGCAGAGCGACAAGCCTCTTTGAAGTTTGGGCGATGATTAACTGGTCGGTGAGAGCGATTTCTCGAGCGGGACGACTGAGCCGCTTGCGGATATCGATGACCGGAACGATCCGCCCCTGAACGTTGACCACGCCGGCCACGATGTCGGGCGCCTTGGGGAGCGGAGTGATCTCTACCATGCGGAGTGCTCTTTCCACAACGGGAAGGGGCAGCGCAAAGCGCTGCTCGTCAAGCGAGAAAACGACAAATTGGTCGGACGATTCCAAGATTACTTTCACGCTTTTTTGTAAGCCAAAAACCCGCAGCAATCGGCCTGAGAGGCTTGCATCGGTCTCTCCTACGTGGTTGGGGCCCGTGCTCCTTGTGGCTGTTCGCAAGGCATCCTCACCGTGAACGTCGAGCCTTTGCCCGGCTCGCTCTCCGCCTGCACCGTTCCCCCCAACAGCTCGGTGAATTTCTTCGCGATATAAAGTCCCAGGCCGACGCCGCCGTAGAGACGGGTCTCCGAGCTGTCCACCTGGTAGAATTTGTCGAAGATGCGATCGAGCTTGTCTTTGGGGATTCCGACGCCGGTGTCGGACACCCGCAGCTCCACAAAGCGGGAGTTGGGAGTTAGGGATTGGGAATTGGGAGTTGGGGATTGGGGAGCGGCCCCAATTCCTAATTCCTGATTCCCAACCCCCACCCGGGCGGCGATGTGGATAGCGCCCTTGTCCGTGAACTTGATCGCGTTGTTGATGAGGCTTTGAAGAATTTGCTTGAGCTTGCCGATGTCGGTCGCGATCGGCATCGGATCAGATGGATAGTCCCAAATGAGCGCCAGTTCCTTCTTGTCGTGGGCAAGCTCGTAGTCCGATCTAAGGCCTCTCAGGAGATCCGAGAGATTCACTACGTCGCGCTCCAGCGTGGTCGCGCGGGCTTCCAGTTGCGTGGTCTGCATGATGGTGTTGATCATGGCGAGCTGGTCGGCCGCGCGGCTGAGAACCTTCTGCAGCGCCTCTTTCTGCTTGGGGTTGATCTCGCCCAGCATTCCCTCCTTGACCATGCCGGTATAACCCATGACTACGCTTAGCGGAGTCCTCAGCTCGTGCGACATCACGCTCAGGAATTCGTCTTTCACCGTATTGGCTTGTCTCAGCTCTTCCGCGTGTCGTCTGAGGTTCTCAAAGAGCCGGGAGTTCTGGATCGCGATGGCGGCCTGGGCCGCGAGTGTCGCCAGGAACTCGACCTCTTTGGCGCTGAACTGATGCTCCCTCTTTGTGTAAAAGGAAAGCACTCCTAAGACCTCGCCTTTGGCGATCAGCGGGACTCCGAGATAAGAGATCAAACCATGCTTACGGAAAAACTCAGGGTCTTTTACGTCTGGGTCCGTTTGCACATTGCGGACCATCCGGGATGCCTTAGCCTCGAACACGGCGTTCGGGATGCCGCGCCCGGCTTTCCACTTTTCCGCCTTCCATTCCGTTTCGTCCAGGCCGCGACAGGCTATCGGCTCCAATAGTCCGGACTCTTGGTTGAAGAGCCTGACGGTGGTAGCGGAATAATCCGGTAGAAAAAAGTCAATTTTTTGCAGCAGCACATCCAGGGTGGCGCGGAGGTCCAGGGTCGAGGTGATGGCCAGGTCTATGTCGTGCAGCGCGCGAATGCGCTGGAGATTGCGCTCGGTCTCCTCCTGCGCGTGGGCTTTCTGGATAGCGATGCCCATCTGATCGCTGATGGCCACTAATAAACGAATCTCGTCCGGATTGAATTTTTGCGGCGCGCGGGTGCCGAGTTGAAAGACGCCGAGAACCACGTCTTTAGCGCGCACCGGGATCACGATGCCCGACTGAACCCCTTCTCGCTTCCAGGTCCGCTGCCCGTCGCTGTGCTGAACGTCCTCTTCGACGCGCGGTTCCTTGAAGTTCATTACTCGTGCCGTTATCTTACCGAGGGAATCGCTGGTTCTCTGCTGATGCCTTTCGACGTTCTCTCGGTCGTGATACCCGCGCCAGGCCACCGGCATCAGGGTTGCCGTGACCGGATCAAATAGCCGGATAATGCCGATGTCGTAAGGGCGTGCGGCCATGGCTTTATCCAGGATCTTCTCCATGGTGGTGTGGATATCCGGCGCCGTCAGGATGATCTGGCTCACCTCTTGAAGAGTCTCCAATTCCTGATAGCGGCTCTTGAGGGACTCATCCGCCTGGCGCTTCTCATCGCGCAACTGCTTCTCTTTCAGCGCGCGCGCGACCGCATCGCCCAGGCGCGTCATGCGGTCTTTCAGGATATAATCCGTCGCGCCTTGCTTGAGCCGCGCGACCGCGACCTCCTCGCTGATGCTGCCCGTAACCACGATGAGCGGGATATCCAGGGCGCTGGCCTTCAAGAGTTCAAGCGCTCGGGGCGCGCCGAATTCCGGGAGGGTGTGGTCCGCAAGGATGATATCAGGGGCGCTTTGGAGTTGACTCAGGTAGTCGGCCTCGGTCTCGACTCGCCGCCATGCGGGTTCATAACCGGACCGCTGAAGCTCGTAGAGCATCAGCTCGGCGTCCGCGGGGCGGTCTTCCACGATTAGTACCCGAAGCGGGGTGCGCAGAGGCGTCTTTTTTGCCGGCATGCTCGTCATAACGTCGGCGGCTGGTTTAGCAGGAGCCAGTAAAGCCCCAAGTTGCGCACGGCTTCGGTGAACTGCTCGAAGTCCACGGGCTTGACGATGTAGCTATTGACGCCGAGCTTATAGCTCTCGACGATGTCGCGCTCCTCGCGCGACGAGGTGAGAATGACCACCGGGATCGTTTTTGTGCGCAGGTCGGACTTGAGGCGCCTTAACACTTCTAGACCATCCACCTTGGGCAGCTTAAGGTCGAGCAAAATCACTTTGGGCCCGTGGTCCATGCTGCGATGGGAGTGCGCGCCGGTTCCGAAGATAAATTCCAAGGCCTCCTCGCCGTCGCGCACGACTTCGATGTGATTGCTGAGGCGATTCTCGCTGAGCGCATGCAGGGTCAGCTCCACGTCGTTCGGGTTGTCCTCTACCAGCAGGATCTCTATCCTTTTGTCCGTCATCGCTCCGCGCCTCCCAGGGTGAAATAAAACGTCGCTCCCTTATTGACCTCGGCTTCCGCCCAGACGCGGCCGCCGTGGCGGTGGACGATTCGCTGTACGATCGCCAGGCCAACGCCGGTCCCTTCGTACTCCTCGGCGCGATGCAGGCGCTGAAACACGCCGAAAAGCTTGTCGGCATATTTCATGTCGAAGCCGACGCCGTTGTCGCGGACGTAGTAAACCGGCTCGCCGTTGCCGTTGAGGTTTCCCACCTCGATTTGCGCGGGATCGCGCCGGCGGGCGAATTTGAGCGCGTTGGACAGCAGGTTCACGAAAACCTGCTTCAGCAAGGCTGGATCGGCTTGACAGCTGGGAAGAGCTTTAACGGAGACGTGCGCGCGACCGTTGTCCTCGTAGCCGAGGTCGTGGAGCGCGTCGCGCGCGATCTCGGACGGAACAACTTGCCGGCGCTCAAGCGACTGGCGGGTCAAGCGGGAAAAAGCCAGCAGGTCGTCGATCAGGTCGCCCATCTGCTTGGCGTTATCGCGCACGAGGCGCAGGTAGCGCTGAGCCTCGGGTAAAAGCTGGGGCAGGTGCTTGTCCATCAAGATGCGCGCGAAGCCGTCGATGGCGCGCAGCGGCGCGCGCAGGTCGTGGGAGACCGAATAGCTGAACGCCTCCAGCTCTTTGTTGGCGGTTTCGAGCTCGACGGCCCGCTGTTTCAGATCCTCGTTGAGCTTGCCGATCTCCCGGGCGGCTCGCTCGCGGTCGGACATGGCGTGCAGGATGAAAAACGCCAACGCAACGGCGAAGAGAAAGATCAAGCCGTAGGCGATTAAGATCCGTCGGAGGCTGGCATCTCGGGCGGCAAAGGCTTCAGAGGCCTGCTGCTGGACGATGACCCCCCAGCCGTAACCCGGCACCGGCTCGTAAGCGGAGAGCCGCTCTTCCTTCTCAACCGGGTTCCATGTCACCTCAACGCCGCGCTCGCCGCTGAGCGCCTTGCGGACGACGGGCACGCTTGAAAAATCCACGATCTCGCCTTCCGGCGAGAAATTGGGGTGCGTCGCGATCTGTCCCTTTTGGTCCACAATGTAGACGAAGCCGCCGTCGCCGACATCGATCTGTTTCGTCCATTCAAGAAGGGTGGAGAGGCTCAGGTGGAGGACGAGAATGCCGGCGATCTTTTGACTCTCGGACTTGATCGGGACGGCGACGGCGATCACGTTATACTGAGGGGCGGCGGCCCGCTTGTAAACTTCCGAGATGTAAGACTCCCAGTTTCGACTCACACCCCGATACCAGTCCCGATGGGAAAAGTTTTGCCCGCGCACGTTGGCCACTTCCGGTATGTCGGCCGTCAGCGTGCCGTCCGGTGTTGCGAGAAACAGCCGCTCTATGAAAGGGAAGTCCTTGGGCACGGCGCGCAGGATTTCCATCGCCTCGCTCCATTTGTTTTCCGCCACCAGCTGGCGGAAGCGCACGCGCGTGGCCAGCGATACGCCGATATCCTTAAGGCGATCGAGTTTTTCCTTCGTTATGCCGGCGGTCAGGTAGGCGAGCGCCTGTCTGCGAGCGTAGGTGTTGGCGGTCAGGTCCCGGGATGCCTGTAGATAACTGAATGCGCCGATGAGCAGCACGGGCAGGACGAGCAACAGGAGAACGAAGAGGTTTTTAAGCCGCCGCTTCCCCTTGTCATGGGAGAACAAAATGTTGTTCAACTGTTGTGTCGCGAGAGTCCACATCGAGCTTACCCTCGTCACGCAGTTACGGAGGCCAGGCTATCGGCCTCGCTTTGTTGTGAGCGCCAGAGCCGACTATTAGGGGCATAAATATATACCCGCGCGTGTTCCGAGAACACCGGCGCAGTGATGAATTTTATGTGGACGTTTGTCCTATATTTCGTGTAGGCGTTTGTCCTACGTTGCAGAAGGGAGCAGGGGAGGGGGAGCAAGGGGGCAAGGGAGAGCGGCTAGAGTAGCTGGTGGTCGAGCGCGTAGCGGGTTAACTGCGCGTTGGTTTTGAGTTGCAGTTTTTGCAGCAAGCGGCCCCGGTAAGTGCTGATGGTCTTGACGCTCAGCGAAAGCTCCCTTGCGATCTGACTCGCCGTCTTGCCGCCGCCGATGGAGCGCAGCACCTCGAACTCCCGGTCGGACAGGGCCTCGTGCAGCGGCATTGCGGAATCTGCGGCTATGTGAGCGGCCAACCTTTCAGCCAGGGCCGGGGTGATGTATTTTCCGCCGCCGCATACTTTTCTGATCGCATTGACCAATTGCTCCGGCGCGCTGTCTTTGGTCACGTATCCAGCGGCGCCTGCCTGGATGGCGCGAACGCCGAGCTGGTCCTCGGGGTGGATGCTGAGAATGAGCACCGGAAGCTTCGGGTGATCGCGCCGCAGATCCTTCAGCGCCTCTAACCCGCCGCGACCCGGCATCGTCACGTCGAGCAGAATGACATCGCAGGTTGTCCGGCGCGCCATTTCCAGCAGATCCCTTGCATTCGCCGCCTCGCCTGCAACGAGAACGTCAGGCTCGTCCGCGAGGATCTGCTTTAGGCCCTGTCGCACCACAGGGTGATCGTCCGCTATTAATACCCGCAGGGGAGCAGGGGAGCGTGGGAGCACGGGAGCATGGGAACCGGGGTGAGAACGATTTTCCATATCACTCATCGTTTGGTCAAAAGCCAGTGCGCCGGTCTGTTGATCATCGTCACGAGTTTGCCAATGATCCGGTCATGACTCTGTATTCGCTTTCTCTCCATTTCTCTCTTCGCGTTTCCCTTTCTCTTTTCCCCCCTGCTCCCCTGCTGCCATCGGTATTTTCACCGTCACCGCCGTTCCTTTCCCGCGCGTGTCGGCGATGACGACATCGCCGCCGACGAGCATGGCGCGCTCGCGCATGCCGAGAAGCCCGAGCGATTGCGGATCGGCGAGCTTGCTCTTCCGGATGCCGCCGCCGTTGTCTCTGACATGGAGTCTCAGCTGCCCGTTGCTCTGGTCGAGCCGCACTCGGACTCGCGTGGCATTGGCGTGACGCGCGATATTGGTCAGCGCTTCCTGAAAGATCCGAAACAGCGCCGTGGAGCGGGTTTTGTCAAGCCCGCCTTCGTTCACGCTTGAGTCCAGCCCGCACCGAATGCCGGTGCGCTTCTCGAATTCCCGCGCCTGCCACTCGATGGCGGCGGAGAGTCCAAGCTCATCCAACACTCCGGGCCTCAACTCAGTCGAGATCCGGCGGACCGCGTTGATCGTGTCATCCATCAGGCCCAGCATCGCATCCGCCTTTTCGAGCAGAACCTCCTGGTCCTTGGGTAACTTCTTGCGCAGCCAGGCAAGATCCATCTTCAGACCCGTCAGCGTCTGCCCCAGTTCGTCGTGGATCTCGCGCGCCACCGTCGTTCTCTCTTCCTCGCGCGCGGCCTGCAGGTTGGCCGCAAAGGCGCGCAACTGCGTGCGGGAGCTCTGCAGCTCGGCTTCGAAGCGCTTGCGCTGTGTGACGTTGCGAATGATGCTCTGATAGCCCTGGACAACGCCATTGGCGTCGCGCCACAGGCTCGCGGTGATGAGGCAATCCAGCTCCACGCCGTCTTTTCTCCGCAGCCGGGCCTCATGCTCTCGTATCCAGCCATGGCGGTTGATCTTGCGGCGAAATTTCTCACGGTCCTTGGGATCGGCGTAGAGCCGCGCGGCATCCAGGCAGAGCAGCTCGTCACGGCTGTACCCGAACTGCGCCAGCGCAGCGCCGTTGGCGTCGATAAACTTTCCGTCGCGGGTGGTGATGCAGATCGCGTCTCTGGATCTTTCAAACAGAGTCCGGTACTTGGACTCGCTCTCGCGCAGGGCCTCCTCGGCCCGCTTGCGCTCGATCGCCGTCGCCAGCAGGTTGGCAACCGCCTGAACAAAGGCTACTTGCTCTCTGGTGAACGCGCGCCGCTTCGTGCTGTGCGCTCCCAGGACGCCGTAAGCGCCGTTTTTACCGTGGATCACCACGCTGACGCCGCTGACGACACCGTGCTCGTGCAGCAGTGGCGGCCCGTTGAAGCGCGTCTCGGTTGAGAGATCTTCGACCACGACGGGCTCATAGCTGAGAAGCGTATAGCCCGCCTGAGACTCATACCCGGCGCCGACGGTTGCCTGCCCGACCAAACCTTCCTTCCATCCGACGCCCGCCCGCAGCGCCAGCGCATGGCCGCCGGGAAGAAGCTCAAGCACCTTGGCGTACTCGACCTGGAGCACCTGAGTGACCAGAACGACGGCCTCGTCCATCAAAGACTGGAGGTCGCACCCTCCCAGCGCGAGGTCTCCAAGGTGAGCGACGACGCCCTGCTCCAGAGTGTGTCGCTTAAGCTCCGCGTTTGCCGCGGTCAATCCTTCAGTCTGTCTTGTGACCTGCTCATAAAGCCGGGCCTTGTGAATCGCGAGGGCCGCCTGGCTTGCCAGCGCCGAGAACAACTCTATTTCCTCATCGACAAAGTCGTGATCCTCTCTTGTAAAGACGATGAAGCATCCGATGACGTCGCCTATAACCGTCAGGGGGACGCCGAGGAACGAGACGATGCCTTCCCTCCGCATGAACTCGGGGTTGGACGTTCTCGGATCGCGCTGGACATCCCGTATTGCCAGAGGGGCTTGGGTTTCAAGCACGATCTTAGCAAGGCCGCGACCGGCGCGGACCGCCTTCCACTCTTTGACGTCAAGGTTTCTGCACGCGGTCGCCTCTAGGAGGCCGGTCTCCCGGTTGAGCAGTCTGATTTCCGCGGCCGCGTGCGGAACAAGCCGGCCGGTCTGGTCGAACAGAACATTCAAGACCGAGTTCAACTCCAGGTTCGAGTTTACCGCGAGGTTGACCTCATGGAGAGCGCGGGTCCGGTCAAGATTGCGTTGCAATCTATTAACCAGCTCTGCGTTCTCATAGGCCACGCCGATCTGTTCCGTGATAGAGTCGATAAGAAGTTGCTCGAAACTCTGGAGGCGATGGGGGGCCTGGCCGATGCACACCATCACGCCGACGATCTTGGCCTTGTTCTTGATCGGAAAGACCGCAAAAAAGTGAAAGCCGGCGTTTTGGGCAATGTTCGCTATCCTGAGCTCGCGAAAAAGGGCGTCAACCTCGATGTCTTCAAGGATCATCGCTTGTCCGCTCTTTAAAACTCTGCCGGCGATACCGGTGTTTTTGGGGATAGTCCTAAGCTTGGTCCAGAGCTCCGGGCGGGTTTCATAGGACGAGAACAGGCAGAGATCGCCGCTGCGGGGATCCTCGAAGAAGATCCTTGTTGCTTCGAAGTGAAATATCTTTGTGATCTCTTGAATGGCCTCGCGTATAACGCTTGCGGCTTCGAAAGACTGATTGAGAGACGCGGCGACGCTGTTAACGGCTTGGAGCGATTGCAGGTGGCGGCCAAGCTGTTCCTCTTCCCGTTTACCTTCGGTGATGTCCACCATTACACCGTGCAGCCGCTCTGGCCGGCCGCTACGATCTTTGACCACATGCACGAGGTCGCGAAGCCAGACGATACGCCCGTCGGCGGCCAGGAAGCGATACTCGAAACGGTGATCCTCGCTTCTTTTCGTCGCTTCCCGGCAGTAAGCTACGGCTTTCTCGCGGTCATCGGGATGGATGTGCTTGACCCAGAAATCGGGATCTTCGAGCCAGCCGCGCACAGGATAACCGAGCATCCTTTCGGCCGGCTCGCTGACGAATGTGAACTGCCACGTTTGCGCGTCGGCCTCCCAAACGATGGCGTCGAGATCGTGGACGAGATCGAATAAGTGATTTGCGGTCCCAGGCTTTGCCGGGGAGGTGGTGCGTCGTTGACTGACCAACGCACGCTTTGCGGCGCGTTTTTGTGACGGCATGCTGAATCCCCTTCGCGCGGGAAGATGTCATAACGATGGCGCCGGACCGGATAAGCGGCCAAATTATGGCTCTTTTGCCGCGCAGGTTCAAGAAGAAATTTGCTCCGGGCGCTCCGCGGTGATAAATAGCGGGATACGGGATGCGCGATGCGTGTAGGGCGATCCTGTGTGATCGCCCAAGAAAAGCGGGCAGGCACACAGGCCTGCCCCTACGATGAAATATGAAATACGGGATGTAGGGGCGTGATTTATCACGCCCAGGCAGAAAGAAAGGGCGCCAAGTTGGGAAGGGATGGGGGCTAGTTATGCCGCGCTCAGCCGTCGTCATCGACCGCGAATATCTCAAGCACGATCCCGGGCAGTTTCACCCTGAGCGGCCGGCGCGGATCAAAACTCTGCTCGACCTGGCGGGCGAGCTCGACGCGAAGAGTTTCGAGCTGCTGCCGCCGCGAGCCGCCTCGCGCGCGGAGATCGAGGCGTGCCACACGACCGACTACATCGAAGTCGTCCAGGCCACTTCGCAAAAAAACCGCTACGCGCTCGACGGCGACACGGTGACGTGCCGGGATTCGTTCGGCGTGGGCTTGCTGGCCGTCGGCGGGTTTTTGAACTTGCTTGACTCCATCGCCGCCGGCGAGGCGCGAAACGGCTTCGCGCTCGTGCGGCCGCCGGGCCATCACGCGCTCAGGGATCGGGCGATGGGCTTTTGCCTGTTCAATACAATCGCCATCGGCGCGCGTCATCTCAAGCGGCAATACGGCGCGGAGCGCGTGCTCATCATGGACTGGGACGTGCATCACGGCAACGGCACGCAAGACGCTTTTTATCGCGACCGCTCGGCGCTCTATCTCTCAACGCATCAGTTTCCCTTTTATCCCGGCACCGGCGCGGCGGAAGAGGTCGGGGAGGGCAAAGGGGAGGGCTACACGGTCAACGTCCCGCTCCCGGCGGGCTGCGGCGACGCGGAATATCTCCGCGCCTTCGACGAGATCGTTATCCCGGTCGCCGAAAAATTCGCGCCCGACTGGGTGCTGGTCTCCGCCGGCTTCGATCCGCACCGGCGCGATCCGCTAGGCAGCATGAACGTCACGGAAGAGGGCTTCGGCGCGATGGCGGCCATACTCATGGCGCTCGCGGAAAAACATGCCGGCGGAAAAATCGCCTTTCTGCTCGAAGGCGGTTACGATCTCGCCGCGCTCAAGAACTCGGTCGTCGCGGTGCTGGGAAAAATGGCTGGGAGAGCGGAGAGCATAGCTCATAGCGCAAAGGGCGGAGAAGCGATCGAACCGGTGATTCGGAAAGTGCGGAGCGTGCAGGAGAGGTACTGGGGCGGATAGATGAATTTTGAATTTTGGATTGTGAATTTTGAATTAAAAATTAAGGATTCAAAATCAAAAATTTTCGGGCTATTGACCCCGCAGCCGGAGTACTCTATTTTTATGGTTCGTTTAGGGGAAACGGGCGATGAGAGAGACTGAACAACGGCGGGTGGTGGTGACCGGCGTGGGGCTGGTGACGCCTCTGGGCACCGGGCTGGAGAAAAACTGGCAGGCGATTACCGCCGGCCGCTCCGGCATCCGGCCGATCAGCCGCATTCCCAACATCGAGTTTTTCGCCAGCCGCATTGCCGGCGAAGTGCCGGATTTTCGCGCGGAAGATTTCATCGAGCCTAAAGAGATCAAGAAAATGGATCTCTTTATTCAATACAGTATCGCCGCGGCGCAGATGGCGTTCCAGGACGCGGGGCTTAAGATCGATCCCGCAGCGGCGGCGCGCGCCGGCGTGATCATCGGCGTCGGCCTGTGCGGCATCGAGACGATCGAAAACACCTACAAAGCTTATATGGAGGGCGGCCCGCGCAAGGTGTCGCCATTCTTCATTCCCAAAGTGATATCGAACCTCGCGCCGGGTCACGTCGCCATTCGCCACGGTCTCAAGGGCGTCAACTGGACGCCGACCTCCGCGTGCGCCTCCGGCAACCACGCGATCGGCGAGGCTTACCATCTGATCCGGCGCGGCCTGCAGGACATCGTCGTCGCCGGCGGAGCGGAGGCGGCGATCACGCCGCTCGGCGTCGGCGGCTTCAGCTCGATGAAGGCGCTCTCGACGCGCAACGACGCGCCGGAGAGGGCGAGCCGGCCCTTCGACAAAGAGCGCGACGGCTTCGTCCTCGCCGAAGGCTCGGGCATTTTGATTCTTGAAGAGCGGGAAGCGGCGCTCCAGCGCGGGGCGAAAATCTACGCCGAGCTGATCGGCTACGCCGCCAACGGCGACGCGCATCACATGACCGCGCCCGCGCCGGAGGGCGAAGGGGCGGCGCGCTGCATGGCGCTGGCGCTTAAAGACGCGGGGATCGAGCCGAATCAGATCGACTATATCAACGCGCACGGCACCTCCACCGAGTACAACGACATGAACGAGACGCAGGCGATCAAAACGGTCTTCGGCGCGCACGCCTACAAACTGGCCGTCAGCTCGACCAAGTCGATGACCGGCCACCTGCTCGGCGCGGCGGGCGCGGTGGAGGGAATCTTCACCTCCCTGGCGCTCCACCACGGCATCCTGCCGCCGACCATCAACTACGAGAATCCCGACCCGCAATGCGATTTGGACTACGTGCCGAATCAAGCGCGCAAAGCGGATATTCAGATCGCGCTCTCCAACTCGTTTGGCTTCGGCGGCACCAACGCCTGCGTGATCTTCAGGAGGGCGGCATGAGGAGTTCGCACACCCGCAGCGTCATTCTCGGCACCGGCTCGGAGCTGCCCGCGCGCGTCGTCACCAACGCGGCGCTGGAGCAGCTCGTGGACACCACCGACGAGTGGATCACCACGCGCACCGGCATCAAGGAGCGGCGGATTCTGGAAGATGGGAAGGGCAACTCGGATATGGCGTATCGCGCCGCGCAGCGGGCGCTGAGAGACGCGGGCGTGGAGGCGAAGGATCTCGACGCGATCATCATGGGAACGGTGACGCCGGATTATCCTTTTCCCAGCTCAGCCTGCGTCCTCGAAGACATGCTCGGCGCGCGCAATGCCTTTTCGTTCGACGTGAACGCCGCCTGCTCGGGATTTTTGAACGCGCTGGCGGTGGCCGATTCCTTTATTCGCACGGGAATGATCCGCCACGCCCTGGTGCTCGGCTCGGACACGCTCAGCCGCCTGCTCAACTGGAAAGACCGGGGCACCTGCATTCTGTTCGGCGACGGCGCGGGCGCCGTGGTGCTGGGCGCGACGCACGACGGCCACAAGGGCATTCTCAGCGCGCGTCTTAAAACCGACGGCTCCCACGTGAAAACGCTCTACGTCCCCGCCGGCGGTTCGCTCAAGCCCGCGAGTCTCGAGAGCGTGAAGAAGAACGAGCACACGATCGCGATGAACGGCAAGGAAGTTTTCAAGATCGCCGTGCGCTCGATGGAGGAGATCAGCCGCCAGGCGCTGGACGAGGCGGGAGTGAGCATCGATCAGGTCTCGCTGGTGATTCCCCACCAGGCGAACTTAAGAATCATCTCGGCGCTGGCCGAGCGGCTGAAAGTGCCGATGTCGAAGGTGATGGTGAACCTCGAACGATACGGCAACACCTCCGCCGCCTCCGTGCCGGTCGCGCTCGACGAGGCGCGGCGCGAGGGGCGCATCCGCGACGGCGACATCGTCCTGCTCAGCGCCTTCGGCGCCGGCTTTGCCTGGGGTGCCGCCGTCATAAAGTTCTAGCAGGCCGGCCATAAAGGCCCATCTGCTGCGTTGCGCTTGGCCCGCTTCGCGTCAACGTACTGGAAAGTACGCCTCCGCTCGCGGACCTGCGCGCGCCTTGCATCTGGGACCTTTCTGACCGGCCTGAAAATAATATAGAGTTCTTCTCAGCGTCTTGGCGGTGCAAAGACCGACGGCTTGACTTCGACTACCGCGCCGTTCAAATAGGAAGCAAGGGAGGATTTATGGCGAAGGATCCGGTGTGCCAGATGGACGTGGACGAGCAGAAGGCGGCGGTGACGTCGTCTTACAAGGGGCAGACCTACTATTTCTGCCACAAGATGTGCAAAGAGACTTTCGACAAGGATCCGGAGAAGTATCTCCAGAAAAAGTAGTCGCCAGGGAATTTCATGCCGATTGATCCTGTTTGCGGCATGACGGTCGAGGAATCGACCGCCGTGGGAAGCTATGCCCATGGGGGCACGACCTATTATTTTTGCAACGTTCACTGCCTTGAGAGGTTCAAAGAAGATCCCGCCAAGTATCTCGCCGGCGGCTATCCTCGCCACGATGAGCCTGTGAGAGAAGGTCCTCCGGGCGCGGCCTATACCTGCCCGATGGACCCCGAAGTCCGCCAATCCAACGCGGCCCCCTGCCCGAAATGCGGCATGGCGCTCGAGCCGCTGACGGTCGCGCCCGCCGCAACCCGCATCGAGTACGTCTGCCCGATGCACCCGGAGATCGTGAGAGCCGAGCCGGGCGCCTGTCCAATCTGCGGCATGGCCCTGGAACCGAGAACGGTCACGCTCGAAGAGGAAGCGAATCCCGAGTTGGTGGGCATGACGCGCCGGTTTTGGATCAGCGCGGCGGTGACCGCGCCGATTTTTTTCTTCGCCATGTCTGATCTTATTCCGGGCCAGCCGGTTGAGCGGCTGCTCTCGTTCGGGTTTCTCAATTGGTTTCAGCTCGTTCTCGCCACACCGGTCGTTCTCTGGGGCGGGTGGCCGTTTTTCGCGCGCGGCTGGGCCTCGATCGTCAACCGCAGCCTCAACATGTTCACGCTCATCGCTATCGGCGTTGGAACCGCTTACGCTTACAGCGTCGTCGCCACGATCTTTCCCGGCCTGTTCCCCCATTCGTTCCGCGCTCACGGCGGCGAGGTCGGCGTTTACTTCGACGCCGCCGCCGTCATCACGACGCTGGTCCTGTTGGGCCAGGTGCTCGAACTGCGCGCGCGCAGCCGCACCAGCAGCGCCATCCGGGCATTGCTCGGGCTTGCGCCCAAGAGCGCGCGCCTGGTCCGCGACGACGGCGGCGAAGAAGACATTCCCCTGGACCGTGTCCGGCCCGGAGATCGCCTGAGAGTCCGCCCCGGCGAAAAAATTCCCGTCGACGGCGTCGTCCTCGACGGCGCGACGTCGGTCGACGAGTCGATGGTCACCGGCGAGCCGATTCCGGTCGAGAAGACGGAGGCCGATAAAGTGACCGGCGGCACCGTCAACGGCACCGGCGGCTTCCTGATGCGCGCCGAGCGCGTCGGGGGCGACACGCTGCTCGCGCAAATCGTGCGCATGGTGAGCGAAGCGCAGCGCAGCCGCGCCCCGATTCAAAAGCTGGCCGACATTGTTGCCGGCTACTTTGTTCCGGGCGTCGTGGCGGTTGCGGTCGTTACCCTGATCGTCTGGGCTATCGCAGGCCCCGAGCCGCGCATGGCCTACGCTCTGGTCAACGCCGTCGCGGTGCTGATCATCGCCTGCCCCTGCGCGCTCGGTTTGGCCACCCCGATGTCGATCATGGTCGGCACGGGGCGCGGCGCGACGGCGGGAGTGCTGATCAAGAATGCCGAGGCGCTGGAGATATTGGAAAAGGTGGACACGTTGATCGTGGATAAGACGGGAACGCTGACCGAGGGCAAGCCGCGCCTGACCTCGATTGTGGCGATGGGGAACGAGGATGAGAGCGATCTGCTTCGCCTCGCCGCGAGTCTGGAGCGCGGCAGCGAGCACCCGCTGGCCGCAGCCATCGTGTCGGGCGCGCAGGCCAGGGGGCTCAAGCTTTCGGAGGCGCGGAATTTCCGCTCGATCACCGGAATGGGGATCGTCGGCGTCGTGGACGGCAGGCGGGCGGCGCTCGGCAACGCCAGGCTGCTCGCCGAGCTTGGCATCGACCCGGGCGGGTTGGCGGAGCGGGCGGAAAAGCTGCGGCAAGAGGGACAGACGGTGATGTTCTTCGTCGTCGGAGAAACCGTCGCGGGATTGCTTGGCGTCGCCGATCCGATCAAGCAGTCCACGCAGGAAGCGATTCGACTATTGCACGAAGACGGCGTGCGCATCGTCATGCTGACCGGCGACAGCCGCACGACCGCCGAGGCGGTGGCGAAGAAGCTTGGCATCGATGACTTTCAGGCGGAGGTGTTGCCGGAGCAAAAGGGAGCGGCGGTCAAGCGGCTGCAAGCGCAGGGGCGCGTGGTCGCGATGGCCGGCGACGGCATCAACGACGCGCCGGCCCTCGCCCAGGCCCAGGTCGGCATCGCCATGGGAACGGGGACCGACGTGGCGATGGAGAGCGCGGGCGTGACGCTCGTCAAAGGCGATTTGCGCGGCATCGCCAAGGCGCGGCGCTTGAGCCGCGGCACGATGCGCAATATCCGGCAGAATCTTTTCTTCGCTTTTGTCTATAACGTGTTGGGAGTGCCGATCGCCGCGGGCGCGCTCTATCCGTTCTTCGGCTTGCTGTTGAGTCCCGTCATCGCCAGTGCCGCCATGACCTTCAGCTCGGTTTCCGTCATCTCCAACGCGCTCAGGCTGAACAAGCTGGAGCTGTAACGCCCGCCGGCAAAGCCTCCGACGAGGGTTTGCCTCCCGCCGTCCGTTAGAGTAAAAATGTTTTTTGTTCTCGATTGTGAGTTTGGACGGGAGACATCTATGGTGAAAGAGGCGGCGGTGGGGGCGGTTCTGTTGGCGCTCGCAGCGTCGGGCTGCGCCCAGATGGCGCTGTTTACCGACGACGACCGGAAGTGCCACGAAGAGGCGAAAATCAATCCCGAGCTCGCGCTGCAAACCTGCTCGCGCGCCATCGAGGCGTTCCGTCTGCCGCTGGGGCCGGACACTTTGCCCGACCTCCTTGTCAGCCGCGGCGTCGCGCACGAACAGAGGCGGGACTACGACCGCGCGATCCAGGATTACAACGAAGCCATCCGGTTGAATCCCGGCCATGCTCAGGCTTTCAGAAACCGCGGCAACGTCTACCGCCTTAAAGGCAATAACGACCGGGCGATTCAAGACTTCGATCAGGCGATTCAACTGAACCCGGGCGATGCCGAGAGCTTCATTCACCGCGGAAACGCTTACTTCGGCCAAAAGCTCTACGACCGGGCGATTCAGGACTACGATCAAGCCATCCGGTTGAATCCACAGCTCGCCGAGGCTTTCGGCAATCGCGCCAAGGTTCACCAGGTCCGGGGAAATCACGACCGCGCGATCGCGGACTATAACCACGCAACCCGGCTCAACCCGAAAGACGCCGCGGCTTTTTACAATCGCGCCGTCCTTTACCACTCCGAAAAGAAGGATTATGACGCGGCGATTCAGGACTACGATCAAGCGATCCGGCTGAACCCGAGCCATGTCGACGCGTTGTTCGGCCGGGCCGCCGCCTACGACGACAACGGCGACTTTGCCCGCGCCATTCAAGATTACGATCAGGCGATCCGGCTTAGTCCGGACGTTGCGGCGGCTTTCAACAGCCGTGGCCGGGCGCACTTCAAGCGGAAGGACTACGACCGGGCGATCCAGGATTACGATCAGGCGATCCGGCTGAATCCCAACTTGAGCGTCGCTTTCGAAAACCGGTGCGCCGCCTACAACCGCAAAGGGGATTATGCCCGGGCGCTTCAAGATTGCGCCGAGGCGATCCGGCTAAGCCCCGGCCTGGCGGGGGCCTTCAGCGAGCGCGGTCTCGCCTACGCCAATCGAGGGGATTACGACCGCGCGATCCAGGACTATAGCCAGGCGATCCGGTTGGACCCGAGCCTCGCTCAGGTGTTCAACAACCGGGGCAATCTTTACCGCAGCCGGACGGACCATGACCGCGCGCTCCAGGACTACAATCAGGCCATCCGGCTGGACCCCAATCATGCGGAGGCTTTCTACAACCGGGCGATAATCTACGATAGCAAAGGGGACTACGACCGCGCGCTCCGGGACTATAGCCGGGCGATCCGCCTTAGGGCGGATAACGCCGGCGCCTTCTACCGCCGCGCCACCGTCTATCGCGCCAAAGGGGATTACGACCGCGCGATCGAAGACTACAGTCAGGCGATCCGGATCGATCCTCAGCTTGCCGATGTTTTCTATTTTCGCGGCAACGCCTACAGCGAAAAACGGGAGTACGACCGGGCGATTCAGGATTACGATCGGGCGATCCGGCTGAACGGCGCCAACGTCGATGCCTTCAACGAGCGAGGCCTGGCCTACTACGGCAAGGGGGATTACGACCGCGCCCTGCAGGACTACGCCCAGGCGATCCAGCTGAATCCGAACCTTGCCTACATTTTTCATAACCGGGCCACCGCCTACTACAGAAAAGAGGCCTATGACCGCGCCATAGCGGACTACGATAAAGCGATCCAACTCGATCCGAAGTACGCCCGCGCTTTTATCGGTCGAGGCACCGCGTACGGCCGCAGCGGGGACTACGACCGCGCGATTCAAGACTACGACCGGGCCATCAAGCTGGAGCCGAACGATGCCGCCGCGTTCAATAGCCGAGGGACCGCTTATTTCGCCAAGCGGGACTATGACAGCGCCTTCCATGATTTCGATCGGGCGATCCGGTTGAACCCGACTCTGGCCGAAGCGTTCTACAACCGGGGCGCCGTCTACCAGCAACGCAAGGACTTCGACCGCGCGATTCAAGACTACAACGCGGCCATCCGGCTGAATCCCCAATACGGCGCCGCTTACAACAACCGCAGCGACGCGTGGCACGAAAAGCGGGATTATGAGCGAGCGCTCGCGGACTATGAAGTGGCGGCGAAAGTCGATCCCAAGACGGCGCGGCACCTGTCGATCGGCTACGCGTCGTTTTACCTCGGGCGGATGGCGCAGAGCGCCCAGGCGATGGAGCGGGCGGTGCAAGCCGCGCCGGACGATCCGTACGCCGTTCTCTGGCGCTATATCGCGCAGGCGCGCAGCGGCGAGCTGGACGCCGCCGCGCAGGAGCTGAAGCAGAACGCCGCCAAGCAGCGGGAGCGCGAGTGGCCGTGGGCGGTGATCGACTTCTACCTTGGGCGGACCAGTGAAAAAGCGGTGCTGGCGGCGGCGGACGATCCCGACCCGACGAAAAAACGGGAGCAGCTTTGCGAGGCGAGCTTCTACCGCGCCCAGGCCAAGATCCTCAAGGGCGAGAACACGCAGGCGCTGCCGCTCCTCCGCACCGCCGAGAAAAACTGCCCGGCGGACTTTCCCGAAGCCCACGGCGCCAGCGCCGAATTGAAGCGGCTCGGGCAGAAGTGAGTGGGGTCTGGAAAAACTTTCGGTCGCCGGTGTTCACTCGCGGGACAGAAGCATAAAACCAAAACCTACCACCGGCTTCTGCTGCGCCGCCCGCGCTGGCCGAAGGGGGGCGGCGGTCTGTCTTCGAGCAGGCGGGTGTATTTGTAAGGGAAGCCTTCCAGCTTGACCCGCGGAATCTTCTGGCCGATGAAGCGCTCGATCGCGGCGATCTCCGGGAGATCTTCGGCGATGACGATGGTGAAGGCGTCTCCCGCGCTCTGCGCGCGGCCGGTGCGGCCGATGCGATGGACGTAGTCCTCGGGATGGTGCGGCACGTCGAAGTTGATGACGTGGCTGATCTGCTCGACGTCAATGCCGCGCGCGGCGATGTCTGTGGCGACCATCACTTCATAGCGGCCGTTGCGGAAGCCGCTGAGCGCCTGCTCGCGCTCGCGCTGGGTGCGGTTGGAGTGGAGCACCGCGACGGCGTGGCCTTGCTGGTGGAGCTTGCGCGCGACGCGGTCGGCGCCGTGTTTGGTGCGGCAGAAGATCAGCACCTGGTTGTAATCGGTGCGCCGCAAGAGTTCTTCCAGTAGATCCTGCTTCTGGTCGCTCGCCACCGGATAGAGCGCGTGCGTGACGGTTTCGGCGGGCGAGCGGCGCTGGCCGATCTCGATGGTCTCGGCGTTGCGCAGCGCCCACTTGCAGAGCTGCTCGATCTCCGGTGGAATAGTGGCTGAGAACAGCATCGTCTGGCGATTGCGCGGGCAGCGCTCGACAATGCGACGCACGTCGGGCATGAAGCCCATGTCGAGCATCCGGTCCGCTTCGTCCAATACGAGGATCTCGATCCGGTCGAGCCGGACCATGCCGCGCTGCATTTGGTCGAGCAGGCGGCCCGGCGTCGCCACGAGAATGTCCACGCCCCGGCGCAGCGCCTCGTCCTGCCGGCCATAGCCCGTGCCGCCAAAGACGACTGCGGTGTGCAAGTTGGTGAAGCGGCCGTAGTCGCGGATCGCGGTCTCCACCTGAGCCGCCAGCTCGCGGGTCGGCTCGAGCACCAGCGTCCGCAGCGCGCCGTGCTGGGCGAGGCGGGAGAGGATCGGCAGCGCGAACGCGGCCGTCTTGCCGGTGCCGGTCTGGGCGCAGCCGATCAAGTCGCGCCCCGACATCACGAGCGGAATGGCCCGAAGCTGAATCGGAGTAGGGTCGGTGTAACCCGCGGCGCGCACGCCGTCGAGCACTTTAGGGGGCAAACCGAGTTGGGTAAATGGCATGAGTTTTCCTTATGCGGCTGAAAAATGAGTCGCTACGGGCCCGTCCGCTTTACTTCGAAACGTATAAACAATCAATGTAGCCGCTGCGGTCGAGTTCGGCAAGGGGAGCGGATTCGATGAATTCTGCCGGGCTGAATGGAATTCTTTTGGTTGCAGGAGTGGATGCCGGCATGGTATGAACAGAATCGAATACCCGAACGTCGGGCTTCAATCGAGGCGTTCGACCTGGCGGCGATGAAAGGAGAACGGATCTATGCCTATGAGAAAAATCGCCATATCCTTGCCGGAGCCTGTGCTGGATACGGTTGACGAGCTTGCCTCGCGTCGGGGTGAATCCCGCAGCTGCGTTATCGCCACTATTCTATCGAGGCTGGCGCGCGTCAAGCGTGAGCGGGATATTACAGCTCGCATCGATGCGCTTCTTTCGGACGAAAGCATCGCCGCCGA
>MGSS01000060.1 GCA_001798595.1 Deltaproteobacteria bacterium RIFCSPLOWO2_12_FULL_60_19
CACTTTGTCGCGAAAAATGTCGCGATTCCCGCATATCGGCCATTCGAGGCCACTTTGTCGCGAAAAATGTCGCGATTCCCGCATATCGGCCATTCGAGGCCAAGAATCGCGACATTCTGTCGGGATTGCTGTCGCGCTCATGATCGCAGGACCTTATACTTTGTCGCGGGTCCGGAGCCAACTATTCGAGTAACGGAGGAGCTGGTTAATCGCCTCTTGGAGTGGGCTTTCGATTCCGGGGCTTTTAAACTCGGCGACGACCAAGGGGATTCCGTTCACGAACAGAACCGCGTCCGGGATCACGTGCCCGCGCCCGCTCGTCAACTCGACCTTGAACTGGTTGATGACGAGAAAGTCGTTATTCCGGCAGTTTTCGAAATCGACGAACTTTACCGACTTTGGTCTTCCCTGGTCCCAATCCGGCAGCCCATCGGCCGCTGTTCCCTTGAGCAATAGCTCCGTCGCCGCCTGGTTGATCTCCATCAGCCGATGGCCGGCTGCCTGTTCCAGATCGCGTATCGCGCGCGCGATACGCGGGTCGTCGAGCCACGGCTTTCCGTCACGCAGGTTGATCTTATGCAGGGATCGTGCGAGGCGTCCCTTGAGCAATACTTCGCGCGAGCTAGCCCGCTCCGTAGATTCAGGCAGGTCCGGGTCGCCTTCGATCCACTCCCACCCCATCGCCTTGAGCTGTTCGCAGAAGGGCTTCTCGACGAGGTTGCGTTCCCACTCGATTTTCATAACGCAAGCGTCCCCTTGCACTTGGGATACCCCGCGCACCCCCAAAACTGCGACCCGGCCTGCGGCCCTTTACGGGCAGTGCGCAAGGTCATCGGCTGGCCGCACAAGGGACAGTTGGGCGCGCGAGCAGTTTTCTCGGTCTGATCCGTCCGATCGGTCTGATCTGTCGGATCCGTCCGATCCGACTGCGTCGCCCTTCTCCGCCGGGCCTCTAGCCGAGCGGCGGCGAGCCGTTCGCTGTAGCCGCCCTCGTCAACAAACTGTTTTTCCAGCGCTGCGATCTGGCGGTCGAGCAGGTAGTTCGCCTGGTGGATCAGGCAGATCAGCGTGTTCGCTGCCGTCTCTGCGTCGCTCTCCTCAATGAAAGGTCGGTAGCGGGCGTAGCCGTTTGTCTGATCGGTCCGATCCGTCTGATCAGGCGGCCTTCCGTCGCTTGCCGCAGCCAGCCCTCGCACCTCGCGGGCTTTCGGGTGATCTTTGCTCCATAGCGGCAGGCCGTGTTGTCGCAGGTAGTCTTCGTAGTCGAGCAGCAGCTCGTCGAGGCTGGCGCGGGCAACGCCGACCAGCCGCAGTTCCGTCTGACTGGAGGTGCCCGAGGCGCGGCTGCCTTCGGCGATGTTTTGCCGCCCGCTGCGCGCCGCCTGCACCATCTGATCCACCAGCCGCGTCCGCCGCGCGTCCAGGAACCGAGCACAGAACGCTACCGTGCCGTCGTAGATGATTTCGGTTACCTGGAACGACCGCAGGTTGCGATAGCCGCCATGTGGACGCAGCGTGGCTTGGCCGGCCGCTACACTGGATTTGCCCGATCCGTCCACTCGTCGCCTTCCCTGACTCACTTAGGCCCCTCGCCATCCATTATATTTTCCGGCACACGCACACGGTCAGTCATTCCTTTTTAGCTTCGACGCTCTCTCCGCCTAAGTCATTCGCGATCTCCCGAAATTGTTTGAGGGCGGCTTCGAGGTCTTCGACCTCTCGACGCGGTCTACGGGCCGCCCCTAGGTCCTGGCTCGGGGTCGTCCTGAGCGAGGCTGAGCGAGTCGAAGGACGATGATTTCTTGGGCGAGAACGTCGGGATCGGGGAGATTGTCGGAGTCTTCGAGGCTTTCGTCTCTGAGCCAGAAAATATCGAGGCTCGCCTTGTCGCGGTTGATGAGTTCTTCGTGAACGTAGGCTCGCGAGCGCATCGCGAAAAGACTCCCAACCCCTTTGGCTTCCAACTTGCTTAGCGACGCCGCTGCCTTTCTAGTGCACGTCGTTGTTGTCTTGAAAGACCAGGATTGGTTGGTTGTTGCGGTGGTGGCTGCGCCTGGATTGCTATATTTTGTTCGACGATTACCATCCTTCGCTTATCGTGGTTTTCAATGATTTTTGCCGCTGGTCCACCGCTGAACGTGATTTCGTTGACGTGAAGAATCGATAGAACAGCATCCTGTAGAGCCTCATTGTCTTCTAAGCGTCTGACGCGCAAACCTATAGATTGAAGTTCCGGATAGCGGATAGGGCGTCCGTGAGTGCGAAATCTATCGTACGATTGTGCAGAGCCAAACCACTCAGCGATTTGGGCCGCTTTTGTTCGGCGCTCATTTTCAGAGACATTCATGTCAGCATGCCGAAGCATGTGTCTCTCCAGCCAACTCGCCACGAGTTCCATAGAAAGCTGGATTGCTTGGTTGCAAAACTCGATTAGACCACCAGCATAAGACCGCAAAATCGGTGTCCACGCAGCAATGCTTGAGACATCTTGCTTGCATTGATCTTTCGCGCGCTCAAAATCGCGCAGAATGGCATGGGCCGGAGCAAAGCGGCTTCCCTCGGGAACTGGCACTAGAATCTGTGGATCTATCGGACCCAATTCCGAATGATCCCCCACAAGGATCTCATCGCAGCCCAGCGCTATCATTGTAGCGGCTGACTTTGCCTGGAGAGGAACTATAGCGCGGATATAATCAAATCGCGTCCGTAAATATTCAAGGATTTGTTCTGCCGCTTGCGGTGATCCACCTGGGCTATGAAGAACAAGGTCCAACTCTCGTTCTTGAACTCCGTAGCAACATTCCATGAAGCCGTGAACATCGGCACCCTCGACTGAATAGGTGATCCGATTATTTCGCTTCTGGAGCCACCCACTGGAATATGAAATGACAGCGCGGCCGGAAAGAGCCTTGAGGGCTTGGAGATATTTCTGTCGTATTCCGTCTAAATCGGGGCCAGCAGGAGCGCGTACTCGTGCGCTTTCATTTACCTCTTTGAGGATTTGGCCCCAGGTAGGCACAGGCAAATTGTGTTAGTAATTCGTCGAATACGCTATTCCGGCGTGTGTCTCACCGGCCATTACAGCGGCCCGGTAGGATCGCTCAACTGATTCGTAGATCTCTACGAGCTCGAGTGCGGTATCGCCTACAGTGGACTTCTGGGTCTTTAGGAGGCGATTAATTGGACCTAAAGTAGATTTTTTTGCTCTAGACTTATTCCGGGATTTTACTCTTTTTGCCATGTTTGTCCCCTTGATAAGCATCGGTGGGAGGTCAGGTTCCTTTAAAGTATTAAAGCAACATCCGTACCATTCGTCTACAGCAAAACGGTTGAGTCAGGTTTATACATTCTTGGCTTAATTCAGTCAATAGCCAGCTTGCGTCAAAGGTTTGACGAACCGGTGAAAGACAAACCAGCTTTTTGATGGAAGCTTGTTAAGGAAGCCAAAGCCGCACCCCGTTGAATTCCAATAGATTAATATTACGCCGCCCATTTGAGACCTTCCATACCCGCCGCGAAGTAGCCGTCGATGAGCTGCACGAACTTCTCGCGCCGGCCTTTGTGGAGTTGACTAATAATGGCGATGTTTTGGATCTGCTCGTCGGAGAATTCGCGGTGGGCGCGATCGATCTGCGTGAAGACGTTCCGGGCATCAATGAAGAGTATGCGGTCATCGGTCTTGCCCTTGTCAAAGAACCAGAGCGTGGCTGGCAGCGTGACGGTATAGAACATGTTCGAGGGCAGGGTCAACATTGCGTAGATGAGATTCTTCTCGATCAACGTCCGGCGGATGTCGGCCTCGGAGTGGCGGGCATCGGAAGCGGAGTTGGCCATAACAAGCGCGGCACGGCCCTTCGGTTTTAGAGAGGTGGCGAAGAGATTAATCCAGAGGTAATTTCCATTGGGGACAGTTTCCTTACCTTGCTCAGATTTCTTGGCCTTGGATTTCTTGCGCGGGATGCCGTAGGTATTGAAGCGCTTGTCCTTCTCCACGCTGCTAAAACTCACATCGTCCACGTTGAACGGTGGATTAGCGAGCACATAGTCGAAGGCGCCGAAACTCCCGAAAGCATCCTCGTAGTACGTGTTAGCTTTCTTGATCTCGCCGCGCAGACCGTTCACCGCGAGGTTCATCTTGGCGAGATTGATGGTTTCGAGCGTCTTCTCCTGCCCATAAACGTAAACGCCGCTGTCTGAGTCCTTCGACAATTCCTTGCGGTGCTCTTCGATGAAATGGACCGACTGCACGAACATGCCGCCCGAACCGCAAGCCGGGTCGAAGACCTTTCCCCCGTGCGGTTCGATCATCTCGACCATCAGCCGCACGACCGAGCGCGGCGTGAAAAACTCGCCGCCCTTTTGTCCCTCGCTTCTGGCGAACGCGGCGAGGAAATACTCGTAAATCTGCCCGAACAGATCGCCGTTGGTGTCCGTCGGGATGTTGGAGAAGTTCTTGAGCAGTTGGTTGGGAATGGTGCGCGTTTTCTGATCGCGGGTCAGCCGGAAGTATTCGTCTTTCGGTAAGACGCCATCGAGCTCGGGCTTGTATTCCTCGACCGCTTTCATCGCCTCCTTGAGCGCCTTGGCGATGTCCTTTTCTTCTGGAAGGTTCAGCAAATAGTCGTAGCGCGCGTGATCGGGCAGGTAGAAACCGCATTTTTCGATGGCGATCTCAGAAATCTTCTTTTCGCGACGTGTGCCCTTGAACTTTTGATATTCCGCGATGATGTCAGCTTCGTGGCGGCGATAATTGTTATCGGCAAACTTGAGAAAGATCAGACCCAGCACTGGCGTAGAATACTCGCTGGATTTTAGGTCGGAGTTCGCGCGGAGGTTGTCAGCGGCGCTCCACAGGTCGGCTTCGAGTTGCTTGAGTTCTTGTTTGGTCATTTTTCAATCACCACTTACTTACGTGGTGTTCCAGTTCTTCCCGTACGTCCCGTCCGATGTCTTCCGCGAATTCTACGCGATTTACAGGCAAAGGGGCAAGCGGAACTTAAATGGGGGCGATAGGGGTCACGCCGCAGCGATTAGCGGAGAGTCAGTGCGGCAGCTTGCTGTCCGGGCCTCTGCGGAAGCGGTCGGCGAGGGTCCGGTTTTCCGCCGCTTGAAAGCGGAGCACCTGGAGCAGACGCGCGGCGCGCTCGGGCAGCGACTTTGCCTCCAGGAGGCTCTGGCGCTCCAGCGTAGACACGTCCAGAGAGGCGCAAAAGAGATTTAGCCATGTCTCTCCATCCAACGAAGCATCGTCAAGCGCCTTGATAAGCTCCGGGGCTCTCTCGCCCACGGTTTCGCGCGCCAACTCGGCCACTTCCGTTTTCAGCGATTCGAAATAGCTCGGCTCAAGCGCGGCCATCTCCTCTCTCAAAACGACCCTGGCGCGGCGGTAAGGCGTCTGCTCCAAAATGTGTTCTTGAATTTCGTACTCCCTCACGCCGTGGAGCAGGATATTAAACCGCCCGTCGGGCAGCGGCGTCACGCCGGCGATGCTGCCCAGGCAGCCGACCGCATAGATATCGGGATTTTGGTAATAGTCTTTTTCCCAATCGCCGCGCAGCAGCGCCATGCCGATCAGTCGCTCCTTTTCCAGCGCGTCGCGCACCATCTGCCGGTAGCGCTGCTCGAAGATGTGCAACGGAAGCTGCATTTTCGGGAAGAAGACGACGTTGGGCAGCGGAAATACTGGGATGACGATCGCCCGGTCTGAGATAGCTATTTTGTCCGTCATGCGCGCACCGATTCGACATCTCCCTAGCACAAAAGCCGCGGCCGCTTCAACGCGAACTTGCCTTGACCTGCCTTCCGATCTATGCCATTTTGCGACGTGAGCCGCGACCCCACGGAGATTCCCCTGTTCCAACACAGACAAACAAGCGCGCCGTTACCTTCGTTCGCACGCGACCCAGCCAAGGACCTTGAGCCGCCGGCCGACTGGATCGATCCCTCGGCCTGCGTGGCCGCCGAGCTGGCGCTCGTGGAGCAGACGCTGGTGCGCTCGATCCGGTCCGTGGAGCCGGCGTTGACGGAGATCGCTTCTCATCTCATCTGCGGCGGCGGCAAGCGCGTGCGCCCGATGGTCACGCTGCTCGCCTACAAGGCGTTCGGCGGCGCGAAGACGCAGGATATCGTCGATATCGCAACCGCCATCGAGCTGATCCACACCGCCACCCTGCTGCACGACGACATCATCGACGGAGCCGAAACGCGGCGCGGAAAAGAATCGGCCTACAAAAAATTCGGCCTCAAGAATACTCTCGTGGCGGGAGATTTCCTGTTCATCAAGGCCTTCGAGTTCGCGGGGAAATTCGACGACACCATCGTCCAGTGGACGGCCGACGCCTGCACGCAGCTTACCGAAGGCGAGGTTCTGCAAGGATCGTTCAATCGCAACGCCGCGGTCACCGTCGCCGACTATATCGAAATCGTCAGGCGAAAAACCGCCTCTCTCTTTGAGACCGGCGCCAAGATCGGGGCGTATCTCGCGGGCGGCAGCTCGGCGTTGGTGGAGACCGCGCGGGATTACGGGCTGAACCTCGGAATCGCCTTTCAGATCGTCGACGATATCCTGGACGTGGTCGGGCACAAAGAGCTTTTAGGAAAACCGACGGGCATCGACCTACGCGACGGCAACCCTTCGCTGCCGATCATTCTCGCCCTGAAAGGCCGGGAGAAAGCGGTAGCCGAGGCTTTTCAGTCGGGACATCCGACGGACGAGAAGATCCGGGAAGCGCTCGAGGCCATGGGCCGAGGCGCGGCGATCCAGCAGGCTAAAAAACTCTCTCGAACCTACGCCGAACAGACGCTCGCCGCCGCCGTCCAACTTCCCCCATCCGTCTACTCGAACGGGCTGAGGAGCCTGATCGAGCTGATCATCGATCGCGATTTCTGATTTTTTCAAGACTCCGCCTTGAACCTCATGGATTCATCTCCATCTCAATGCTCTACCTATGTCCGCGGACTGTTCGACCGCATCGCGGGCCGCTACGATCTGCTCAACCGGGTGATCAGCCTTCGTCTCGACGCACACTGGCGGCAAAAAGCGGTTGCAGCCGCGCTTAAGGGCGACGAGAAGCTGGTTCTCGACCTCGGCACCGGCACGGGAGACCTCGCGTTCATGGCCGGCCGGGCTCTAGGCGAGCGCGGAAAAATCATCGGAATCGACTTCGCGCTCGAGATGCTGCGGCTGGCGAACGCCAAGAAGCGGAACGACCGGCAGGGACAAAAAACGATATTCCTGCAAGCCAGCGCGTTGTCCGCGCCCTTTAGAGATCGCACCTTCGACGCGGCGCTCACCGCCTTTGTGCTCCGCAACGTTGCCGATCTGCCGCTCTTCTTCGCCGAAGCGCACCGCGTCTTAAAGCCGGGCGGAAAGCTCGTCTCGTTGGATATGTTTCCCCCCGCCGGTTCCCCGTTCTCCGCGCTCTACTCGATCTACTTTTATCATCTGGTCCCCTGGCTCGGGGCTTGCCTCGCGCGGGATCGAGCGGCGTATCAATACCTTTCGGATTCCGTCAGGACGTTCCATCGCCCGGAGGCGGTTGCGGAGATGATCCGGCAGGCGGGATTCAAAACCGTTTCGATCGGTCGATTCTTGCAGGGCGCCGTCTGCATGCACGTCGCGGAAAAGGCTCAAGCATGACGGAGATCGCGCTGCTCTTTCCGGCGACGTTTCTCCTCTTCGTGCAGCAGGTCGCGGTCGGCGGCCTGTTCGCGCTCGCCGCCACGCCGTTTCACGAGTTCGACAGGGCGTTTTACAAGTCCACCGGCGGCGTGCTCTTCGTGATCGGCGCCCTCGGCCTATTGGGAAAAATAGAACTCTACCGCAAGCGCTTCGCCGCCGGTCTCGACGGCGGCGATGTCGCCGAGGCGCTGCTCTACGTCGTCTTCATCGCCGCATTCGCGCTCTATCTCTATTCGCTCTGGGGGGAACGGATCGCGTTCCGCGCCCGGACATTTGCCGCCGCTCTTTTGACCGGAATCGCCGGCCTGGTTTTCAGCGCGCAGAGTTTTCACCCCGCGCCGGCCTGGTCGATCGAGGCTTTCGTCTATCCGGTGAGTTTCCTCTTGTCCGCTCTGCTCCTGGGCGGCGTCACGGTCGGGATGCTGCTCGGCCACTGGTACCTGATCGACACCGGCCAGACGATCGAGCCTTTTGTGCGCATCTTTAAGTTTTTTGTCTTCTCCCTTGCCGCGCAGACTCTGTTTTTCCTCTGTTTCCCTCCGATTCTCTATTATTTGGGAAGCCCGGGATCGGCGGCGAACCTTACGGAGCTTTGGAACAGCCACTCGCTCCTGTTGACGATGCGCCTGCTCATCACACAGGTAGGATCGCTGGTGCTATCGGGGATGATATGGCGGACGCTCAAGATACCACACACGATGGCGGCGACGGGTCTCCTCTATATCGCTCTGCTAGGAGTTTTTGTCGGGGAGATTCTCGGACGGCGGATCCTGGCCCTCACTTCCCTGCCCTTCTGAATTCGGGCCGGGGTCAGGCGGGGGAACCATAGAGAACACTTTGATTTTGCTGATCCGCAGTCCTTTCGAGGTCCACGTCAGATCGTACCCGACCTCCATCCCTTCCTTAAGCTCGCCGGGCTTCTTCACGTCGCCCAAGAGAATCACCATCTCATAGGAGAACGGCACCTCGTGGCCGCCCTCGGTCCGCACGAACCCCATATTATTCGTCGGAAAGAGCTTGGTGATGACCCCGTGATGGAACAGGTCCGGTGGCGGCGGGACCTCTGGAGTTGGCGATGAGTCGCTCACAGTGGAGATTTAAAACCCGCCGGCAGGAAAGGTCAAGGCTTGGCTTTGAGCCTTTTGCTTTCGAAGTGCTTCTTATAACCGCCGGCCGCGGCGGCGACCAGGTGGCCCATCTTCGGGTGCTCGGGCTCGAGATCGGGCGCGAGCCCCGCTTCGCGCAGCGCCTCGCTGCACACCGGGCCGATCGATCCGAGAACGACTCCTCGAAGGGATTGGCGCAGCGCCTCTTCCTGCCCCGCAGAGGCCGCCACTTGAAACAGATGGCGGATCTGCACCGCGTTGGTGAAGAGCGCGATCTCCGCGCGGCCGGCCTGGATCTCTTGAATCGCGGCGCTGAGCGGACCGACATCTTCGGGCAGCGCCCAACGATAGACCGGAACGGCGAACACCTCGGCCCCCAGGGCTCGTAAGCCGGCGATCAATTCGACGTTGGTCACGCCATATTCCTGGAGGGCGATGCGCTTTCCTTGAAGCGCGCCGAATTGGCGGAGCGTGCTCAAAATCTCTTTCCAGGTGTTGGGCTCGGGGATCGTGAGGCTCGGCTGCAAGCCGATCTCTTTCAACGCCGCGACCGGCTTCGGCCCCCGCGCCACCAGGATCGCCCGCTTGAGCGCTTCGGCCACGTCCGTGCCGGCATAGGTCGTGGCGAGGGCTTGCAGCAGTGTTCGCGTGCCGACGCCGGTGAGCAGAATGACGATGTCAACCTGCCCCGCCTGGAGCCGGCGCATGAATTCGAAGGCGGCGCTGTTTTCCGAGAGCGGGATCTCGCGCATCGCCGGGGCGAGGAGAGCCTTGCCACCGTAGCGCTGGATGAGTTCGGCCATCTCACGGCTGCGCCGGCTCTCGAAGCTGGCTACGGTGAGGCCGTCAAAGCTCGGTCGGGATGTCTGCTCCATCGTGCGAATCTTCCCGGCCGGCGATGTTTCGACCGTAGGCGGCAAACCAGTTTAGCTCGCGCTCCAGCCGGACGACTTCCCCCACCACGACGATGACGGGAGGGCCAAGCGACCCAGCCTTCTCCGCAATATCCGACAGCGTCCCGACAATAACCTCTTGCCGCTCGGTCGTGCCGCAACGGATGAGAGCGGCCGGAGTCTCCGGCGAACGGCCGTGCTGGATGAGCTGCGAGACGATCCTGGGCAGGTTCTTGAGACCCATCAGGATCACCAGAGTATCGACGGCAGTCGCCAGGCGGGACCAATCCACCGGCGAACGTCCCTTGGACGCCTCGTGTCCGGTGACGACGGCGAAGGAAGAGGAAAGTTTGCGATGCGTCAGCGGGATGCCGGCGTAGGCCGGCACGGCGATCGCCGAGCTGACGCCGGGAACGATTTCGAACGGAATTCCCGCGGCGGCCAGCGCCTCGGCCTCTTCTCCTCCCCGGCCGAAGACGAACGGATCGCCTCCTTTGAGCCTGACGACCCGATGACCGCGGCGCGCATGCGAGATGAGAAGCTCGTTGATCTCCTCTTGCGGGAGGGTGTGGTGGCCGGAAGCCTTCCCGACGAAGATCCGGCGCGACTGAGGGGAAAACTCGTCCAGCAACTCAGGGTTGACCAGACGGTCGTAGACCACCACGCCGGCTCGCCGGATGAGATCGAGCCCGCGCACCGTGAGGAGGCCGGGATCGCCCGGTCCCGCTCCGACCAGATATACCGTGCCGATATTCATCTCTAAGAGCCCAGTCTGTCGCGCAGATAGCGCTTCGCCCCTTCGATATCGCCCCGGCGGATCAAGTTGCGCAGGTCGCCGCTCAGCGCGCGCTCCCAACTCTCCGGCCCGGCGAACAGCCCCTGCTCCCGCAGCTCCTGGCGGACCTCGGCGGCGATTCTCGCCAGCGCGGCATACTCCTCCGTGAAATACAGTTCAAGCTCTTGGCGAATCGCCTTCGACAACGCAGGGCTTGCGCCCCCGGTGGCGACCGCCACCGTAAGACCGTCGCGATGGAGCACCGAAGGGAGTATGAAGTCGCATTGCGCGGGATCGTCGGCCGCATTCATCAAGACTCCCAGCTTGTCCGCTTCCCGCCTGACCGCCGCCGTGACCGCGGCGTCGTCCGTCGCGACGAACGCAAACTGAAAACCGACCAGATCGCCCGGCCGATAGGGGCGCGCCACGCGACCGATTTTGCTTGTCTCCGCCAGGATGCCGAGCTGCTCCGTGATCGTATGGCTTATCACCGTAACATTAGCCCCGGCGCGGAGCAATCCTTCCACTTTACGCCGGGCCACCGCGCCGCCGCCGATCACGACGCAGCGCCGCCCCTTCAGCTCAACGAAGATCGGATAATAGGCCATCTTTATTTTCCGGATTGGGCAAGATCTCCCAAAGCACCCCGTTGTATCTGTCCAGCGAACGGACGACATCGGGAACAAACAGCCGGCTCCCCAGCAAGCCCAGATCGACCGCCCACGCTCCGCGGCGGATCTCTTCGCGATAGAGCTCGGCCGCCACGCGCGCTACGAGAGCTTCGAAGGAGGCCTCGCTGGATTCACTGAGGACCGCCAGACTCACCCGTTCGATCCGCGTGGCCGGTCGGGCGGGATTCGCGATGAGCCGCACGCGCAAAGATACTGTTTGTTTGTTCATAGAGCTAGCTGTCGATAAGCGCCGTCGTAAGGGACGGAAATCCATAACCGGGTCTTTACAGTATAAATCGGATCAATAACTGCTCGGCGCCGCAACTTCCGCTTTGACGTGGAGTCCGCACTCCTTGGTCTCGGGATTTTCCCACCACCATCTCCCCGCGCGGATATCTTCCCAGGGTTTGACGGCCCGGGTGCAAGGGGCGCAGCCGATGCTGGGATAGCCCTGGTCGTGGAGCGCGTTGTAGGGGACTTTATGCTCCCCGATGTAATCCCACACCTGTTTCTGGCTCCAGTCGACCAGCGGGTTGATTTTGGCGATGCCGCCGTGGCTCCGGTCGATCTCGACTTTGCGCACTTCGGTGCGGGTCGCGGCCTGTTCCCGGCGCAATCCGGTCATCCAGGCGTCGAGATTTTTAAGCGCGCGGTTGAGCGGCTCGATCTTTCGGATGCCGCAGCAAAGTTTGCGGGACTCTATCGACTTGTAAAACAGGTTCAATCCTTGTTCTCCAACCATTTTCTCGACGGCGCTCGCCTCCGGGAAATACACCTCGACTTCGATCCCATACCGCTGGCGCAGCGCATCCATACAGTCGTAGGTCTCCTGATTCAAGCGGCCGGTGTCCAGCGTAAAGACCCGGAAGTTCGGGCCTTGCAGACGGTGCAGCATGTCGATCAGCACCGACTCCTCGGCCTGGAACGAGCAGGCCAGCGCAATCTTGCGCGGGAAAGCGCCGACCGCCCATTGAAGGAGTTCCGGCGCCGTCAAACTCTCCAGCGCCTCACCATCCCGCCGCCGATCATAGTTGCCTTGTACCAAAGACATCACTAGTCTCCTTTCCTGCCTCAACTGGCCGCTCTCCGATTGCCGTTACCGGTTCCTTTGTCCAGGTTCGCAAGCAGCGCCGCCACGTTAAAACGTCCGGCCGCCTTTATCCGCACGCTGAAGCGCTTCCTTGGATCTTCCGACTCGCGCTCGAGAACAAAATCCGCGTTTCCGTAAAGCGCATGCGCAGCCGTTTCCAGATCGGCCTTCAGGGCTTTGAAGGTGGCTTCGCTGTTCGGCGCGCTTAACCGGTCGTTGATCAGCACCAGCGCCTCGTCCGCGCGGAACCTGACCTTGCCCTCCAAAGAGGACGCCTCCTCGATCCGCCGGCAGTTCTCCAGCGCCGCCTTCAACACCCGCCGAAGCTTTTCGCCGTTGTTCCCCTGCAGCGGCTGCTTCCGGTTGTACAGCAGCCCCCAGCGGTTTCCCGTGTTGTCCATGGCGACATTCGCCTCGTGGGCGATCAGCAGGATTCCCGGTCCGGCCTCTACGTGGGCGTAATCGGCGATGTCGTAATATTCCCCGTCGGCCGCCTGGATCCACGCGTTGAACAGCAGAACGAACGCCTCCGGCGAGACGGCGCCGGGCTCCTCAACGAAAAACTTGACGTTGATCTTTTGCAAGTCCATGCAGGCCGCCGTTAACCCTCGCCCTGATTCGCCGCCTGGCCGCCGGCCGGGCTTGCGACTCTCAACGCGCTCAGCTTGTTGTAGCAACTGTGCGCGGCGTCGATGAAAAGCTGCGCTTCCTGCAAGAGCCTCAGCGCACCGTCCTGCTTCATTCCGTTCTGCTGCTGCAGCGTCTCTTTCGCCTTGAAGAGATAGTCGGCGAACTTGCCGCCGGCATATTTGTCGTAAAACAGCTCGGTGTCGCAGAACCGTTTCCGGAACTCGGTCAAAACGATCGCTTCGTCGTTCGAGACGTCGTAGAGCTGCGTTTTGACCAGCGCCTGAGCAGCCTGAACCATCGCGGCGTAAGCCGTCATCACCGCCTTTCGCAAATCGCCCGCGTCGAAATAGACTTGCGCCTCGAACAGCTCCCGCTCGCTCGCGGCCAGCGTAAACTGCGCCTGGGAAACCACCTCCCCGGCGCATTCGCCCACTCCCATGTCGGTCAGAGTAAACTCACGCGGATCGCCCCAATCCCGGTAGAAAGAGGCGTCGACGGCGTGCGCCGGCACCTGGGTAAGATCTTCGAGCATCGCCTTGGTCTCTTTCTTCCCGATCCGGCCGACGAAATCCTGAAAACTCTCGCTCTTCTTCCGCTCTTTGATGTAGCGGTCGGTCACCCGCAGCACCACTTCCGGGATGCGCTTGGAGGGCACCGCGCCGATCGCAAGTCCATACGCTCCCGCGTTGTCGTTAAATTTTCCGCCTAACATGACCTGAAAGTGCGGCACGGCATAGCCGTTGATATTTCGATTGATCCCGTAGAAGCCGATATCGGCGATGTGGTGCTGGCCGCAGGAATTAAAGCATCCGCTCACTTTGATCCGCAGATCTTTCACCGCGGCGTCGAGCTCGAAGCTCTTCTCGCTCAACCGGCTGCGCAATTCTTTCGCGAGCCCTCTGGACGATGCGATCCCCAACTTGCAGGTATCGGTTCCGGGGCAGGCCGTGACATCCACGATCGTCCCGGCGTTGGCCTCCCCCAGACCGATCTGCCGCAACGCTTCGTAAAGCGCGGGCAGGTCGGCTTCGCTCACCCAGCGAAGCACGATATTTTGCTCGACCGTGGTGCGGATCGTGTCCTTGACAAAACGCCGGGCGATGTCGGCCAGGCCGCGCAACTGACCCGCCGTAATATCTCCCAGCGGAAGCGTGACCGTCGCGACCGCGTAGCCCGGCTGGCGTTGACGATAGACGTTGGTCGCATGCCAGGCGTCGAAGCCCCGCGGCCGCTCCCCACCATTTAAACTCGCCGCCGGCTTGAGCGGCGTCTCGCGGTACTGCCTCACCGTCGAGAGATAGTCGCGCCAGCGTGGATCGGGCTCCAGCTTTGCCCGCTCTTCGAGCACCAGTCTGCGGAACTCTTCGATGCCGAGATTCGCGATCAGGAATTTGACTCTCGCGCGCGCCCGGTTGCGTTTCTCGCCCAGGCGGGCAAACACCCGCGAGATCGCCTGCGCCAGCGGCAGAAGCTCCTCTTCCGGAAGGAAACTTTCAAAGAGCTGTGCTTTATACGGGACAGCGCCGAGGCCGCCTCCGACGTAAAACTCAAACCCGCGTCGTTCCTGCCCGTCCACCACGGCCGTTTTCGCGATGGCGCCCATATCGTGCATGGTGGTCAAGCCGCACGGGTGCTGCTTGCATCCGGAAAAGGCTACTTTGAACTTGCGGCCGAAATCCTGAGTATCGGGATGGCCCAACAGAAAGTTGGAGCAAGCGATCGCATACGGCGTGACGTCGAACGTTTCGTCCCGGCACACTCCCGCCAACGGGCACGCGGTGACGTTACGGACAACGTTGCCGCACGCCTCTCTCGTCGTGATGCCGACCGCCGCCAAACGGCGCATCAGAGTCGGCGTATCGTCGATATGGACGAAATGGTACTGGATATCCTGGCGGGTCGTGACGTGAGAGATCGCGTCCGAATATTCTTCGGAAAGATCGGCCAACGCTTCCATCTGCTCCGGATTCAACCCGCCGAACGGGATCTTGATGCGCAACATTCCCGGAGCGTCCCAGACGGTTTCCGGCCCCTTGGTAAGCCCGCCGGACGGCAGCTTAAGTTTTTGAACCTTCTGCCCGTCATGTCTCTGCCCGTTGTCGTAGCGTTGCCCGTAGACGCCGCGACGCAAACGCGTTTCGGCGAAGACCCGCTCGTCGAGCTTCCCCTGCTTGCGGAGTTCAATCTGGGTTTCGAAGATGTCGATCTCCCGGGCGAGATCGGGCGCCATCCGCGACTTCAGTTTCTCTTTCCAGTCAAGCGATTGAGCCATAGGCCTACCTTCTCATTTTGTCCGTCGGCCGTTAAAATAATCATTTCCGATTGAAATTATCGGTTATTATGCCAAAAAAAAGGTCCGGGCTGGACTCTAGCAAATATCGCCGTGGGTCTTCATTAAATTGTTTATAGTATTTCCACGTTTAAAAGTCAACATTCTTTCCTGCGACCTACAGCGGATGCTTTTGACCCGCAATGCGTCCCTGAAGCTCCATCAGGCCGTCCAAAACCGCCTCCGGCCTCGGCGGGCAACCGGGAACGTAGACATCGACCGGCACGATCCGATCGATCCCTTGCACCGTCGCATAGTTATCGTAGAATCCGCCGCTGGCCGCGCAGGCGCCAAAGGCCATGACCCATTTGGGCTCCCCCATCTGCGCGTAAACCCGACTGAGAACGGGCGCGAGTTTGTGGTTTACTGTGCCGATCACCATAAGAAGATCGGCCTGTCGCGGACTGAACCGGGGCAACAGAGCGCCGAAACGATCGATATCGTAGGGCGACATCGAGAGAGACATGTACTCCATGGCACAGCAGGCGGTGGCAAACGGGTAGGGAAAGATGGAATACTTGCGCGCCCAGCCGACCGCTTTGTCGAGCCGGGTCAACACCACGCTGTCCGCTAGTAGACGATCTTCGCTCCGGTTTCCCGCCATACGGATCACCCTACTCCACCATTCTATAGGTTAGCCGCCGTAGAAAATCAATTGTTCCATCTATTTCAGTGCTTGACAAGCCGAGGGCGTCGTTCTAGCTTACTACCACCGGGGGAGCTGAAATGAACTCAAAAAAGATTCTGGTCGTTGAAGACAACGAAGACACCCGCGAAATTCTCCTCTACCGGCTGAGAAGCATGGGCAGTTACGAGGTTCTCCTGGCCTCAAACGGCAAGGAGGCGCTCGAAATGGCGGCGCGCGCGCGCCCCGACCTGATCATCATGGATCTAAAAATGCCGGTAATGGACGGCTGGGATGCCACAAAGGAGCTTCGCCGAACGGAATGGGGGAAGGACTTGCCCGTTATTGCCTTGACCGCGCAGGCTATGGAGCGCGACGAACAGAAGGCCCTCGATGCCGGCTGCAGCGACTACATCGCCAAACCCATTCTCGACTACGCGATCCTCAGAAAAAAAATCGAAAAATTTCTCGGCGACAACCGCCAGAGCTGACAGAGCGGAGCTTGGCAGCCGGGCCCGCCGTCAACGCTTGACTACGTTGACGGCCTGCGGCCCTTTTTCCCCCTGGGTGATGTCGAATTCAACCGCCTGACCTTCATTGAGCGTTTTAAAGCCGTCGCCCTGAATCGCCGAGTAGTGGACGAAAACATCCCCTCCTTCCTCCTTCTCGATAAAACCGTATCCTTTCGAGTTGTTAAACCACTTTACCTTCCCCGTTGCCATTCTTTCTACCTCCCCGCCCACCTGTTGAACAAGCGAGCTGCTAACACTTAGCGGTGCGACATTAGATAAAGGAGCGGGCCTTTGTCAAGAAAAAAATCCTGACCTCGACTACCGCCGTAATCAATTCGCGCGCTTCCCGACTCCACGTAACGAAGTCCGGCTATCGCTTCCGACTCGAACCAAACAAGCCGCGCGGGCGTCAATATTATGACGCGCCACACGAAACCTTGTCCCCTCTGGCCTGACGGAGACTTCATACAGCCCGGATGCCATATTTTTAGGCAACGTCTAACTTATTTGAATTTCAATGGATTCGCACTGCTATCTCGTACTTGCAAACAGCCGTCAGAAATCTATATTGACATCCCGCTCGTTTTAAAATATATTGCAGTCACAGTTAGTCAAACAAAGCTAAATAGAATCACGAATATCCACGGCGCTGAACAGCATGGCGATCTATACTCATCTCACCAAGAAGGAAGTTGCCAAGACCGCTGAAGAGTTCGGTCTGGGGGATCTAGTCTCCTTCACCGGCATTCGAAACGGCTCGGTGAACACTCATTACCTCCTGGAGACTAAACGGGGCCGCTTCTTCCTGAAAATCGACGAGATCAAAAGCGAAGTTGAGGTCAAACAAGAGCTTGAGTTGCTTTTCTACCTTCGAAAACAGGGTTTTTCCTGTCTCCAGCCGCTCCGCAGCAAGAAGGGGCGTTACTACCACGATTTTCACGGCAAATATCTCTCAGTGAGCAAATACGTCGAAGGCGTCGAGCTGCCGGCGGAAAAACTGACTCCGGCCCACATCGAAATTGCCGGGCACACCCTCGCAGATCTCCACCTTATCGGCAGAGGTTACAAGAAGGGAATCGACAATCGATTCGGCTTCACAAAAATCTTGTCGATGTACCGGGACGTGCGAGCGCAGATCCCCTCCCACCTCAAGCATATCGTGCGGGTGCTGGATGACGAGGTCGTTTACCTCGAAAACTATCTGGACAACAATCTTCCCAAAGGCATCATCCACGGGGATCTCTTTCCGGACAACGTCAAGTTCAAAGGCTCGCGGCTGGTCGGAATTGTGGATTTCGAAGCGGCTTGTCGGGGGAAGTTGATTTACGACCTGGCGACCGCCGTAAACGCTTTCTGTTACCTGGGCGGGCGCTACCGGATCGAGCGGTTCGAGCCGCTTATTACCGGTTATGAGAGGCTAAGGCCGTTATCCCTCCCCGAGTGGGACTCGTTCCCCAACGAACTGCGCTTCTCGGCGCTCAGGTTCACCATCACGAGGATCAAGGACTTTTATCTCAGGAAGGTGGACGAAAGCCAAAGAACCTATAAGGATTTTAAGGAATTCTTCGACCGGCTACTGATCCTGCGCCGGGAAAAAGACGGTGGAATGGAGGAAATCCTCCTGGCGATGGCCACCGGCTACGACTATCGCAAGTACCAGAAGTCCAAGCCCTCTAAATAGATCTCCTGCCCCTGTCCTCATGCTTGTCCCGCGGTGCGGCTCTTAAAAGGGGCCCCGAGTCGGCGAATCTTTATCAGGGTATCCTGCCGAATGAGTCGAATCAGTCCCAAAAAGGTCAGTAACACTCCGAGGAAGAAGAAAAGCCTTCCGCCCGTAACAACTACGTAATAAAAGTCCGTTTTGACCCGGGCGGCGTTGTATTTCTCACGGTCCTCGTTGATACGCCGCAACACCTCCTCATTTTTCTGGCGATCCAGCTGTTGAAAGTGACGATAACTCTCCTCAAGCCCGGTGCCCGCCGTCTTGGACAACAAGCCCTGGAATTTGGCTATCTGAACAGCGCCGATTATCCAATTTCCCAAACCCAACGATAGAAACAGAACCCCGGCGACAAGGAGATTGCTGGAATAGAAATCGCGAACTTTCATGGCTTTCGACTAGAATAACCGATCCCCGCCAAAAGTTCAATTTCACCGCGCCGCCAGCTCCAGCTTGCAGGAAGCTTCGCGACGGCTTACGATCAGCTCTATGCGGAGCTTTGTGATCGGGGACATCCATGGTTGCCTGGATGAACTGACCTCCCTCATGGCGGCTTTGCCTCTTGAGCGGTCCGACCGGCTCATTTTTCTCGGAGATTATATCGATCGAGGAGCGAATTCTAAGGGAGTCGTCTCTTTTCTGATTGAACTCCAGAGCCGCGCCGCCCAGGAGATCATATTCCTTAAGGGGAATCACGAGGATATGTTTCTTTCGTACCTGGGGCTTCCGGGCCGACATGGCGATATGTTCCTTTACAACGGCGGCGGTCCGACACTGGCGAGCTACGCTATTTCCCCGCGCAGTCACCCTTCGGAAGCCTTGGCTTCCATTCCGCCAAGCCACCTGGAGTTTCTCCGACAACTGAGGATGTATTACGTTGCGCCGCCCTTTTTCTGCGTCCATGCAGGCATCAATCCCGACAAGACGCTGGAAGAGCAAGATGAAGAGGAGATGCTCTGGATCCGCGACCAGTTCGTTCTCAACCGACACGCGTTGCCTTATACGGTGCTGTTCGGCCACACGCCGCAGGAAGAGGTCATGTTCCACCTCCCCTACAAGATCGGCCTGGACACCGGGCTGGTCTACGGCAACAAGCTGAGCTGTCTGGAGCTGGAGGAGAAAGTTTTGTTTCAAATCGCCCGCGGGCGCAAGCAAGTCACGCGACGGCCGGTAGAATCCTACTGGAAGACCGCTCCGCGCTAAGACACCTTGACGGTTCGACTCATGCCCCGTGCTGTGCACGGGGTCACGTTGTTCCTATGTCGCTCACCGTCAACCCTGAGCAAGCCCCGCCCTGTGGGCGGGGTGTCGAATGGGTTGACATTACGCCGCTTCGCCTCATAATAGAGCGTAATCCTTCCCGCTGATCCTCAAATGTAGGTCGGCCTTTTACATCTTGCGGCGGTGTAGCTCAGTTGGTCAGAGCACGCGGCTCATATCCGCGGAGTCGACGGTTCGAGTCCGTCCACCGCCACCAAACTCCCTTTGTTATTTCCCTGACCTCTCCCGTACATTCCCTCCTTGACAGCCGTCCGGCGGGTAGTAAAATTATTCCTCTTTGATAAGAGGCGGTGATCCGCCGGGCATGTTGGCGGCGTTGCGCCGGGCGCTGGCAAAAAAAGGCCCGGCTGGATTATTTCAGCTGGGCCTTTTTTCTATGATCCGCATGTTCGAAGAGATGAAGCTCCGCTCTTCCACGGCCGGCCGGAGAAAGAGTACGTGATGACAAGACGGTTCTACGGAACATTTAGAATAATTCTCTTCATCGCGAGCGTGCTTTCCGCGCCCCAGCCGACCTGGTCCGGGACGCTCACTGTGGGATCGATAAGCATCTATCCGGCGCAGGAAATAAAAAAATTTCTCCCGTTCTCCAAGTACCTGGCCGGCGAGCTCAAGTCCGAGGGCATCGATCAGGGGAAGGTCGTGGTCGCCGGGAGCATCTCCGAGATGGCCGGCCTGATACGCGAGAGAAAGGTCGATATCTACATGGATAGCCCTTTTCCGGCCGTCGCCGTGAGCAGGCTCACGGGATCGAAGCTCCTTCTCCGCCGGTGGAAAGGGGGGAGCGCCGAGTATCACTCCGTCGTTTTCGCGCAAAAGGAGAGCGCGATATCCCGGCTCGAGGATCTGAAGGGAAAGATCATCGCCTTCGACAGGCCCTTTTCCTCTTCCGGCTATCTCCTGCCCAAGATGTCGTTCGCGCAGAGCGGTCTTAAGCTTAAGTTGGTTCCCCGGGACGCCGGCCCGGCCCCCCTGGGACCCTCAGAGGTGGGCTACCTCTTCAGCAACGACGATGAGAACACGATGTTCTGGGTCTTGCGCGGGAAGGTTGCGGCGGGGGCTATGGACAATCAGAGCTACGTCAGCGAGGCCAAAGGGGATATCGGCCGCCTCAGGATCGCGCACAAAACATTCTCGGTCCCGCGCCAGATACTGACCCTTCGAGCGGACCTCGCCCCCGGCCTCGCGGCAAGGATCAAGGAGATCCTCACCGGCATGGATCGGTCCGACGCCGGCAAAAAGACCCTCCAGGAATTCGAGAGAACGACCCGGTTCGACGAGCTGCCGCTGCAATCGCTGAGCGCTCTGTCGAAGGTGAGAGAGTACGTCGCTTCGGATCCCGATCAGAAATGAAATTTTCCATCCGCTCAAAGCTCATCGCCTTCACCTTCTGCATCGTCTCGCTGGTCGGGGGATCGATCGCCCTCTATTCCATCTACCAGGGACGGCAGCGCATTCTCGCCGCGTCCGAGGAAGAAGCGAGGGATGCGACAAGCTTCATCGCCGCCAACATCGTGAACGCTCTTTATGCCCTGGACCTCCGAAGGCTCAGAGACGAACTGAAGACCGCTCGAATAAACCCGGATGTCCGCTACACGTACGCCGCGGATGCGGATGGAATTCTGCTGACGGACGGAACCGGAGGGAACCTGGTGAGGGGCCGGAAATTCGCCGAGCAGTTCGGCTTCCAACTCGACGGATTGACGGAATGGCGTTCCCGGCTGCGGGATGGAAACATCGAGATCACCGGTCCCGTGGCGATGCCCGATGGAACACGGGTAGGCTACCTCCACATCGGCTTTTCCCTCGAATCGGCGCACCGGGCCATCCGCCATTCGACGATCACGAGCCTCTCCATCACTCTGATCTGTCTGAGCATCGGCACTCTCTTCGTGATCTATCTGTCGAGTAGTTTCAGCGGTCCCATTCTCTCAATGGCCGGGGCCGCGAAGAAGATCGGCGAAGGCAATCTGGACACGCGGGTCAAGATTAACCGCCGCGACGAGCTGGGGGAGCTGTCGTCCTCGATCAACCGGATGGCCGAGTCGCTGGAGCTCCGCTACCGGGAGCTGGAGGCCCTGCGGGAGATCGACCGTGCCATCATGTCCACCCTCGACCTCCGCAACGTGCTGGACGTGCTGCTGAAAAAAATCGACCTGGTTCTTCCCTATTCCGCCACGGCAATCCGACTCTTCAACAAGGAAACCGGCGATCTGGAGCCCGTGGCCTGCTGGAACCTGGACGAAAAGGAATGGAAGGCGCAAAAGTGGGCCGGGGGGCGCGGCATCCCGAATGTAGTCTTCGAGACAAAAAGCCCCATGATTCTGCGCAACGTCCTGGCGGACCCGAATATACGCGACGCGGAATTTTTCCTCAGGCACGGCCTGGTCTCCTATCTGGGAGTCCCGTTGATCGTGCAAGAGGACACCCTGGGAGTCATGTCTTTCTATACCAAGGAAGAGCATGAATTCAGCCGGCACGAGATCGAGTTTCTGACCACCCTAGCCGGACAGGCCGCCATCGCGATTCATAACTCCCAGCTCTACGAGGAGGCCGTGACGAGACAGGTGCAGCTCGGGGAGGCCTACCGCCATCTCCAGTCCACTTATAAGCTGGCTGTGACCAGCAGCGAGTCCCTGGACCTGGACGCCACGCTCACAGAGGCCATCCGTCAGTTCACCGAGGTCTTCAACTTCGATTCTGCGGAAATTTTTATTTCGAACCGGCGAACCGAGCGCGTGGAGCTGAAGGCCTCCTTCGGCAGTCCGCTCACGCGCAAAGACAAGGCCTTCGCGCCGGGCGAGGGAGTTGTCGGCAAGGTGGCTGCAAGTGGCGAGGCCCTCGTTTTCGACGACGTGCTGCAGGATGCGCGATATCGACAGACGAGCGAGACCCAGATCGCTCGGGAGAAAAACTTTCGCTTCTTCGGCGTTTTCCCGATGCGAAGCAAGCACCGGACCGTCGGCGTCATCGCGTGCATCGGCCGGGCTCCCCGCAGTCTCACGCCCAACGAAATGCAGGCCTTGAACGCCATTACCGCCCAGCTCGGGATTGCGGTGGAGAACGCGACCCTTTACCAGGAGGCGGTCCAGAAGAACCAGGAGCTGGAAAGGGCAAACCGGGTCAAAGATGAATTTCTGAGCGTGATGTCGCACGAGCTGAGGACGCCCATCAGCGTGGTCATCGGCTACGTCGGTATGGTGGCGGAAGGAATGCTGGGCGAGGTCAACGAGAAGCAACGGGAAGCGCTCGAAAAGGTGCTTACCCGGGCGCGAGACCAGATCAACATGGTCAGCTCCATACTCCAGGCGACGCAGCTCGAATGCCAAGAGGTGACGCTGGAGCGCCGCCCCTTGAACGTCGCCGACCTTCTCGACAGCCTCAGGCGCGAGTATACGCTCCCTGCGAGAAAAAAGATTACGATTCAATGGGAATATTCGCGCGAGCTTCCCGTCATCTCGACCGATCCGGACAAGCTCAAGCAGGTGCTCCTGAATCTCATCGATAACGCCGTCAAGTTCACGGAGAAGGGCGGCATCACGGTCAGCGCGAGAATGGTCAAACCGGCTGCAGGCAACGGGCGACCGCAGGAAGAAAATTCGACTCACGTCTCGCCTCCCGCGCCCCATGTCTCTATGGAGTTTCAAGTGTCGGACACTGGGATCGGAATACCCGAAGACATGCTCCCGGTGATCTTCGAGAAGTTCAAGCAGATCGACAGCTCCGAGACCCGGCTCTACGGCGGCGTTGGGCTGGGGCTCTACATCGTCAAGAACTTCACCAACCTGCTCGGAGGAGAAGTGGCGGTGCAAAGCGAAGTCGGCAAAGGCACGACGTTTACCGTAAGGCTCCCGTGCGAGAGCTAAAGTTCCTTCCTGCTTGCCGCTGTACACTATCGCCCCTCGCGCCGCTCCGCGGCGAACCTAACTGGACTTCAAATAGCCCCTCTGTTAATTTGAGCCGGAGACGATTGCTATGGCCGAGACGCAGCCCTCCGTGTATCTGATCGACGGCAGCTCCTATATTTTCCGCGCCTTCTTCGCCCTTCCCCCACTGAAGAACGCCGTCGGCCTTCCGACGCACGCCGTCTACGGTTTCACCAGCCTGACGCTCAAGTTCATCAACCAATACCGCCCGGAGTACCTCGCGGTCGTCCTGGACGCGGGGCGTGAGACCTTCCGCAACGAGATCTACCATGCCTACAAAGAAAACCGGCCGGAAGCGCCGCCGCAACTGATCCCGCAATTTCCCTACATCCGGAAAGTCCTCGAGGCCTTGAACCTGCCGTTGCTCGAGATGCGCGGCTTCGAAGCCGACGACATCATCGCGACGCTGACTAAAACGTTTTCATCGCAAGGCATAAAAGTGATCGTCGTCTCGAGCGACAAAGACCTCA
>MGSS01000061.1 GCA_001798595.1 Deltaproteobacteria bacterium RIFCSPLOWO2_12_FULL_60_19
GCCGACCCCGTTGGAGATCGACCGCGAGGCGTGTTTCACCAGCCCTTCTTCCAGGCTGATCGCCTCGTTGGTCCGGTATTCAAAATAGAGGTCCGCGTAGTCCGCCTTGCGCTCCAGCGCTTGGCCGAGGACCTGGTCGAGGTCGCGCGCGGTGACGCCGAAGCGGCGGTCGAAGAAAGATTCGGGTTTGACGATATCCTGCGCCATGGTTAAGGTTCCTACCATCTTTTGGCGCGCGTGGAAAGATAACCGCCGCGCAAAATCCCTTCCTCTTCGACGGAAAGTGTAGTATATACACTGCGTAACTAAAATATTTTCGCGGCCCCGGTTGGCCGAAAAAAAGCAGGCATCTCAAAACACAATGGCGGACACCAAAAAAAAGATCGTCCACGTGGTCGGCACCGGCACCGTCGGCGAGCCGCTGATCGGCATTCTCGCCACCTTCAGACAGCAGTTCGGCATCGACGAGGTCACCTTCCACAAGCGCACGCCGCTGTTGACCGACCGCTCCAAGGTTCTGGCGCTCAATCGAAACGGGGCTAAGCTCTGCGTCGATAAGGAGCGCTGGGAAAACTTCAAGCAGATGGGGATGGAGCCCGCCTACGAGGCGAACGAGGCGATCGACCGGGCCAACGTGGTGATCGACTGCACTCCGGTCGGCAACGAAAACAAGGAGAAACATTACAACCGCTTTGCGAACAACGGGCGGGGCTTCATCGCCCAGGGGAGCGAGTACGGCTTCGGCAAGATGTACGCGCGCGGGATCAACGACCGGGCGCTCGACCCTAAGACCGACCAGTTCCTACAGGTGGTGAGCTGCAACACCCACAACCTGGCTGTTTTGATCGACACCCTCGCGCTGGGACCGGAGAAAGAGAACAATCTCGAAGAGGGCCGGTTTGTCTGCATGAGGCGGGCCAACGATCTCAGCCAGGAGGGGGAGTTCATCCCCGCGCCGGAGGTGGGAAAGCACGAGGACAAGCGCTTCGGCACCCACCAGGGACGAGACGCCTATTACGTGTTTAAGACGCTCGGGCTCGACCTCGATATCTATTCCTCGGCGCTCAAGATCAATACGCAGTACATGCACACGATCCATTTCGATCTCAAGCTCAGACGCCCGGTGGGGATGGACGAGGTGATGCGCCGGTTCAAAGCCAACGGCAGGATCGCGCTGACCAACAAGAAATCGGCCGCCTCGGTCTTTTCCTTCGGGCGCGATCACGGGCTGTTCGGCCGCATTTTGAACCAGACGGTGATCGCCACCAACACGCTGGCTTTAAAGGGCGACCGGGAAGTGGTCGGCATGTGCTTCACGCCCCAGGACGGCAACTCGCTGCTCAGCAGCATCGCCGCGACGCTGTGGTTTCTCGATCCCGCCTCCTATGAAAAACGGCTGGAAGTTCTCAAGCCCTACTTCTTCTCCGAAATCTAAGTCCCCTAACGCCTTACCCCTCACCCCTCACGTCAGGGGTTAGGCGTAAGGGGTGAGGCGATTACTGCTTTATCCCTTCCGTCGAGATTCCCTCGAACCGCACGCCGTTTCCCACTTCGATGCCCTTTGCGCTTGCGAGGCCGCCCTTGATTTCGAGCACAAACTGGCTCGGCGCGCCCACGGAAAGCGTGGCCGTGGAGTACGGGACCGCTTGCTGGACGATGCCCACGATCTTCCGGTCGCCGCCGATGAAGATCATATCGAGAGAGATCGGCGTGTTTTTCATCCAGAAGGTCTGCACCGCCTCCGCGGGGAAGAGAAACAGCATGCCCCGGTCGTCGCCCAGCTCGCGCCGGTGCTGAAGCCCCAGCTCTCGTTTCGCCGGAGTGTCGGCGATCTCCACGTGGATTGCACGCTCCGCTCCGCTTTTGGTTGAGATGATCACGCGAGGCTCGGCGCTGCAGGCGGGAAGCCCGAACGCAAGAAGCGAAATGCACGCCGCAATCGAGCCTGAAAAAAAACGACTCATGGTCGAATGAACTACCCCGCAGCAAGCTGACGGGGTATCAGAACAAATCGAGAATCACCTGCTCAATTGTCACCCCCGCATGTCTCTATCGTGGTTCGACTGTGCTCACCACGACCCTGAGCCACGTCGAATGGGTCGGGGGTCCAGTCCTAACTTCGCCTGGATTCCCGCTAAAAGCATGCGGGAATGACGGACTTCGTAAAGGAAATAAACTGTGGCCCGGCCCGTGGATTCGATAGTCGGCCTATCTCCGAAGGTTGTTGGCGACGATCTCGGCAATGTCGAGAATCTCCGGCGCGGCCCCTTCGTCTTCCTGAGCCGCCTCTTCGGTAAACATGCGCATGCAGAAGGGACAGCCGGTGGCCACCGTTTTAGCTCCGGTCTCCTTCAGCTCGCGGTAGCGGTTGGCAGGCACCCGCTCCCGCCCAGGCTCCTCTCCCTTCCAGAACTGAGCGCCTCCCGCGCCGCAGCAAAAACTGTTGCTGCGGTTTCGCTCCGGCTCGCTCAGATTTGCGCCGGCGGATTCGATCACCCGGCGCGGCGCGTCGAACACCCCGTTGTGTCTCCCCAGGTAGCACGGATCGTGATAAGTGCTCGCGCCGTCGGCGCCGGGTTGGAGAGTCAATTTCCCGGCCTGGATCAGCTCGTCGATAAACTCGCTGTGATGCTTGACGGCATAGTTGCCGCCGAGCTGGGGATACTCGTTCTTGAGAGTGTGGAGACAATGCGGGCAGGTCGTAACGATAAGCTCGGGCTTGAGGCCATTCAAAGTTTCGACGTTTTCCGTGGCCATCTGGGAGAAGAGATACTCGTTGCCGGCCCGGCGCGCCGCGTCGCCGGTGCATTTTTCTTTAAGGCCGAGCACGGCCCAGTTTACTCCCGCGGCATTTAAGATCTCGGCCATGCTGCGCGCGATCTTCTGGGCGCGCGGATCGAAGGCGGCCGCGCACCCGACCCAGTAGAGCACGCCGGGATTGGGGTTCTGCTCGAGCGTGGGAACCGGAAACGGCAGCGTCTTGGCCCAGTCCAGGCGGCTTTCGGGGGCCATCGCCCAGGGATTTCCCACCTGCTCCATGCCGCCGAAGGCTTTTTTAAGATTGTTCGGGAACTCAGCCGCGCTCAGCACTCGCTCGCGCCGGACGTCCATGATGTGGAGCATCGGCTCGTTGCCCACCGGACAGACTTCGACGCACGCGTTGCAGGTCGTGCAGGCCCAGGTCGCCTCCTCGTTCAGGGCGAACTCGAGCAGCGGCCGCGGACTCTCTTTCCCGGCGCTGAATTCACGGCGGATGCGGTTCAGCTCGTAGCGTTCGTTGATCAGAATCGCCGCCGGACTCAAAGCCTTGCCGGTGACGTAAGCCGGGCAAACTTCCTGGCACCGGTTGCACATGATGCAGCTGTAGGCATCCAGCAGCCGCGGCCAGGGGAACTCTTCGAGCCTGGCCGCGCCGAAAGACTCTTCCTTCTCGAAATCCATCGGCGCGAGCGCCCCCGGCCGCTCTTTTTTCAGCGCCAGATTGATCGGCGCCATCATGAGATGGATGTGCTTGGAGCGCGGGAAATAGGGAAGAAAAACCAGGATGGAACCCAATGCGCCCCACCAAAAGAGATGCTCGAAGAGCGTCACCGCGCCCGGGCTTGCGCCCGCAAAAACCGCGGCGAATAAAGATCCGACCGGCTGATAGGGGTCATCGATTGGTCTTTCCTGCGCGAGCTGTGCGGACTTGGAGAGGAGACGGTTGCCGACGTGGAAGAAAATAAAAACGGAAACGATCGTCGAGTCTCTGAGGATGCCTGCCTTGGCCTCCTCGTGCACCGGGACATTGGCGGCAAAGAAGAAATCTCGGGGTCGCGCCACAAAGCGGCGGAGCGCCAGCCCCACGATTCCGATCAGCACTGCCGCCGTCAGAAGATCGGCCACCAAGTTGAAAGGGTTCCATAGCGCTCCGCGCGCGCGAAACGAAAAAAATCCTTCCACCACATCGACGACGTTGACGAGGAAGTAATAGACAAATCCGTAAAAGACGAACGCGTGGAGCAGCGAAATCACCGGCCGTTTCTTAAACACGGTCTGTTGGGTCAGGACCCTCCACAAGGCATGGAGGATGCGCTCGGGCAAACGATCGAAGCGGTCTTCCGGCTTTCCCCGCCGGATGGTCTTGTAGACCTCGTAGAAGCCGGCGCCGCCGAGATAGAGCGCGCCAACGGCGAGAGCTAAAAACAGAATTTTTTCGATAGTCGTAAGCATCGTTCGATCTCGCTAGCTCCTCGGATGTCGATGGAAGGAAGAACCACGAAGCAAGCCCAATTATCGCTGGTAGCCCAGACGGTTGGAGAGCTGGTTTCCTCCGTCGGTAATCAGCGGGACGATTTCCTGCTCGATGCGCTGTAGGGTCAAGCGGTGCGCCGGTCCGGCGATCGCGAGGGAGCCGACCAGGTTCCGGGTGTAGTCGTGGATCGGCACCGCGACCGAGGAGACTTCCGCCATGAACTCGCCTTGATCTACCGCGTAGCCGTGCTCCCCCACGTCCTTCAGCTGGCGGAGCAGCGCTTCACGATCAACGATCGTTTTATCTGTGTACCGCTCCAGTCTGTCGGGAAGGTTGCGAGCGGGATCGTCGCTCGACTCAAAGGCAAGATGGATTTTTCCGGCGGCCGTGCAATGGAGCGGCAGGGCCTGCCCCAGCAGCGAGATCACACGAACAGGGTTTTGCGGCTCTACGAAATCGAGCGGAATCAGCGAGCTTCCCTTCTTCACCGCGACATAGCAGCTTTCGCCGCCTAAGCGCGCCAAGTCATGCAAAGTGGTTTTCGCCTGCAAGAGAAACCCCATCTGATTTCCGTAGGTTTGCCCCAGCCGCAGGCACTTGACGCCCAGGCGATAATTTTCCGTGGCTTTGTTTTGTTCGATATAGCCGCGCGCTTCCAGAGTCGCGAGCAGGCGAAAAACATTGTTTTTGTGGAGCTTTAACTTTTTGCTTAACTCGGTCACGCCGATCTCGTCGACGTCCCCGCTAAACTGCTCGAGGACATCAAGGGCATGCGATACCGATTGGATAGCGTAGTTGGCCTTCTCTCGCCGCACCATACTCCTGCCTCCAGCTCTAACGATCAGCTTCTCTCCAGAAATCTAGGGCGCTCCGCTTAACAAAAGCTGTTTTAACTTAGCTCGGAAGCGGCAGGCGTGTCAAATGAAGGTGGGAAGCTGTCAGCTAAAGCTTCTCTTAAACTCCGGCTTCGATAGACTGTTGAAAAACTCTCTGCCAGGCCGGTCAAAAAGGTTCCAGATACAAGGCGCGCGAAGGTTCGCGAGCGGAGGCGTACTCTTTAGTACGTTGACGCGAAGCGGGCCGAGCGCAACGCCGTAGATGGGGCTTTTTCACCGGCCTGGGGCGGGCTAGAATTTGGTCGGGACTTTTTCCCAATCCTTGAGGAATCTTTCGATTCCGATGTCGGTGAGGGGGTGCTGCGCCAGCTGTTTGATGACGGCGAAGGGCATAGTCGCGACGTGCGCTCCCATGAGCGCGGCGGTAAGGACGTGGATCGGATTGCGGATGCTGGCCACCAGCACTTCGGTTGGATAGTTGTAGTTGGCAAAAATCTTGACGATCTGCCCGATGATCTCCATCCCGCTCTGCGAGATATCGTCGAGACGGCCGACGAAGGGACTGACATAAGCGGCGCCGGCCTTCGCGGCCAGCAACGCCTGGACCGGAGAAAAACAGAGCGTGACGTTGGTCTTGATGCCCTTCTCCCCGAGCAATCTGACCGCCTTGAGTCCCTCGATGGTGAGAGGGACCTTGACGACGACGTTTTTTCCGTAGCGCATGAGGTCTACGCCTTCGCGGGCCATCCCGGCGGCATCCAGGCTTACCGTCTCAAGACTGACCGGCCCGTTCACCAACGAGCAGATCTCGCTTACCACTTCCGCGAAGCCCCGCCCGGTCTTGGCGACCAGCGAAGGATTGGTGGTCACGCCGTCGATCAGCCCGAGGCTGTGGGCCTCCCTGATCTCTTGAATATCCGCGCTATCGATAAAAAATTTCATCGGATCGGCTCCTTGAGATGCTTACTTACCACCGTTCAAAATAATTGCCAATAAGATTCTGCCCGCTGCCGTCGTGGGGGCTTCGATCGGCCGTACGCCGACCCCGGCGATGACGAGACACGATCCGCCTAATGGGAGGGAAAAGCTTCCTCAGGCCGCTGCGGTGGCCGGGAAAAGAGACAGAGTCGGCGCTAAGGATTAGGTTGATCGGGGCGATAAAGCAAGAAAAACACACCGCCCCCGCTCCGGATCGGAACCGTAGCGGGGGCGAGCTATAACCTCGCGCCCTTTAACAGGCTCGATGTCTGCCTTGGGGTTACTCTACGAACGTACAGTTCCTTTGGCAGGTCGAGTTCGACGGCGACGGCCCGACCCGCCCCGCTGCCGGCGGCACCCACACGTTGGGCTCCAGGTATTTCCGCCGCGTCTGCTTCAGCGTCGCATTGTTCCCGCTAAAAAAGAACTCCAAACCCGACGTCACACGATACGCCGACCGATTGTCGAACGTCACATGAAACACGTTCACCGCCACGTCCTTCACCGGCATGAACGCCAACCCCAACACCGGTCCCACCCCCGCGCTCTTCAGCTGCGCTCTGCCCGCCCCGGCAAACGTGTTCGCCTGCATCCCAAACACCACCTCCACGTTGTCCTTCTTCAAAAACGACGCCCAGTCGCTGCCCGCAAAATAACTCACCGTCGCCTGCAGCTTGTTCTGCCCGTACTCCACCCGCCCGTTCCCGTCCCGCTGCGGCGAAGAGACCGGCTGCGCATACCACAAATTCAAATTCATCTGATTAAAATACAACGCCAACGCCGGTATCACGTGCACGAAGTTGTTGCTGAGGAACGTCCGATGCTGGTAGTTCACGAATATCCCCGCCTTGCCTCCTCCCCACGCATAGACCGGTCCCGCGCTCACCCCGTAGCGGCTCCCGGCGCCGCCCACGTAGTGCGCTACCCCCTGAATCCCCAGGTTCCCCCACAACGGCACTACCCCCAAAGCCTCGATCGTCCCGCGCGGCCCGCCCGTGCCGCCTTGCTCCTTCTCCGCTCCGCCCGACAGCGCGAGCTTGCCAAAGAGCTCCAACTCCGCCGCCCGAGCCACCGGCACCGCCGACAAGAGGAGCGCGCACGCAATTGACAACACTCTTGGCCAAATTTTCATATACTCTGAAACCTCCGAGTTGATCTTCTGCAAACTAATAGGTGAAGTCAGGGTAACTGTCAAGAGCAAAGTTGGCCGCTTCGCTTGATTTTTTCCGGCCGGAGCGTGTAAAGATTGAACCCAGCATGAAAGTCGGGTCGAAAGGGTATTACGGGCTTTTGGCGTTGGCCGATCTCGTTCAGAGCTACAAAGGGCGCCAGCCGGTGCAGGTGAAGGATATCGCGCGGCGACAGAGAATTCCCGAGGAGTATTTGGGGCAGATCATGGTGCTGCTCAAACGGGCCAATATGGTGCACGGAATGCGCGGCCCCACGGGCGGCTACCGTTTGGCCCGCCCTCCCGAAAACATCAGCGTCGCCGAGGTCTTGAAGGCGCTGGAAGGCTCGCTCATGGGAGTGGATCTCCGCACCCAGAGAGACCGCCACGGCAGCTCCGTCGTAGCCCGCCGCCTGATCGACGCCTGGAGCCGGGCCGTCGAGACGGCGGAAAAAATGCTCGAAGAGGTGACCCTGGCCGACCTCTGCCGCCCCGACGACCGCGCACGGATGTACTATATCTAACGCTCCTCCCTTGACCCCAACTGTCAATTAGGTTACAAATTGGCCATGATTCGGCTAGGAGCAAAAGTGAACGCCTCTTGGTGGTGGCGCCCGGAATTTTTCCGGGGTCTGCCGCGTGGCTAGCTCCAGCGCTTCATTGTGATTTGAAAAGAGGCCATAGGCGGTTCGCCCTATGGCCTCTTTGTTTTTTACGAGTATGAGAAGATGATTCATCCTGCATTTGAAAAGTTCGAGCAGCTCGCCGAGAAGGGAAACCTGATTCCCATCTACCGGGAGCTGCTCATGGATCTGGAGACGCCGCTGTCTTTCTTCAAGCGGCTCGAACGAAACGAGTATGCCTTCCTGCTCGAGAGCGTCGAGGGCAGCGAGCGCTGGGCGCGCTATTCCTTTCTCGGCACGCGGCCCTATCTCGTCTTCAAGTCTCGCGGCAAAGAGGTCGAGATCGTCGAGAACGGGGGGAAGCGGGAGTTTGCGGCAGATGAGCCGCTGCGGGTGTTGGAGGGGCTGCTCAGAGAGTATCGTCCGGTAGCCGTGGACGGCGTGCCGCCCTTCTTCGGCGGCGCGCTGGGTTACGTGTCGTACGACGCCGTGGAGCAATTCCACGACATCGACAACGCCAAGAAAGATCCGCTGGGGATGCCGGAAATCTTTTTCATCTTCGTCCAGACCCTGGTCGCTTTCGACAACCTTAAGCATACGATCAAAGTGATCGACAACGTGCGGTTGAACGGCCGCGCCAACCTGCGTCAGGCCTACGATGCGGCGATGCGCAGAATCGCCGGGCTTGTCTCTTCGCTGGAGAAGAGGGCGAGAAAAACGGAAGCCAGAGAATTAATCGATAAAGGCCGCGAGACGAAATTCCATTCCAACCTCACCCCGCAGGCCTTCAAGGCCGCCGTCGGCAAAGCCAAGGACTACATTCAGGCCGGCGACATCATCCAGGTCGTTCTCTGCCAGCGGCTGGAGACCCGGACACAGGCGGACCCGTTCGAGATCTATCGCGCGCTCAGGTTCATCAACCCATCGCCCTACATGTATTACCTGGAGCTTGAAGGGCTGCGCGTGATCGGCTCGTCTCCCGAGACCATGGTTCGGCTGACCGGGGATACGATCGAGCTTCGGCCCATCGCCGGCACGCGCCGCCGGGGAGCGAACCCGGCGGAAGAACAGACGCTCGAGGCCGACCTTCTCGCGGACCCTAAAGAAAGGGCGGAGCACATCATGCTGGTGGATCTCGGGCGCAACGACGTGGGGCGCGTCGCCGAGATCGGCACGGTGGAAGTCAACGAGCTGATGGCCATCGAGCGCTATTCCCACGTGATCCATCTGGTTTCCAACGTCAGGGGCAAGCTCGCCTCCGGAAAGAGTCCGTTCGACCTGTTTGTGTCGAGCTTCCCCGCGGGCACGGTCTCCGGCGCGCCCAAGATCCGCGCGATGCAGATCATCAGCGAGCTGGAGCCGGAGAAGCGCGGCCTCTACGCCGGCGCGATCGGCTATTTCAGCTTCAACGGCAACTTCGATACCTGCATCGTGATCCGCACCATCGTCATGCACGGGAAAAAGGCTTTTATCAACGCCGGCGCGGGGATCGTGGCGGACTCCGATCCTGAAAAGGAGTACCAGGAGACGTTGAGCAAGGCGCGGGCGATGCTCAAAGCCATAGAACTTGCGGAGCAGTGGAGGAAAAAATCGTAACTCATGCCTGATTCACGAGCACGAGGCACGAGCACCATTCGACAAGCTCATGGCCCTGAGCAAGGTCGAAGGGCGAGCACGACATGATTTTACTGATCGACAACTACGATTCCTTCACCTACAACCTCTACCACTACCTCGGCGAGTTGGGCGCTCAGGTCGAGGTCTTCAGAAACGACAAAATCACGCTCGAAAAAATCGCCGAGCTGGCGCCGGAGAAGATCGTCATCTCGCCGGGACCGTGCACGCCGAAGGAGGCCGGGATCTCTTGCGACGTGATCCGCCGCTTCGGCCAGAAGACCCCGCTCCTCGGCGTCTGTCTCGGCCACCAGTGCATCGGCGCCGCCTTCGGCGGCGAGATCGTTCGCGCGCCGACGCTCATGCACGGCAAGCTGTCGGAAATATTTCACGATTCGAAAACCATCTTTCAATCGCTCAAAAATCCCTTCTCCGGCATGCGCTATCATTCTCTGGTGATCGATCCGAACAGCCTGCCTTCCGAGCTCGGCGTCAGCGCCAGGACTTCGGACCGGGTCATCATGGGCGTGCGCCATCGCATCTTCCCCATCGAAGGCGTGCAGTTCCATCCCGAATCGATCCTGACCGAGGAAGGGAAAAAACTGCTCAAAAACTTTTTGGATTACTACTGAGCGATAACAAGCCCTTGTCAGCGGAAACAACTTCGCATAAGATCGCGCTCTTGAGAGGAGGCTTGGATGACGCTAAACACTGACCGTTTCGGCGTTGCGATACTCGACGACTACGAAGGAGTAGCCGATCAGGTCGCCGCGTATCGAAAGCTTAAACAGCACGCCGAAGTCAAAGTTTTGCGCGAGCGGCTGGCGACGGACGACGATTTTCGTCGCGCCCTTGAGGGCGTCCACGCCGTCCTGCTCATGCGCGAGCGGACGTGGTTCGGCGAAAAACAACTTTCCCTAGTTCCTTCTCTGAAGCTCATCTCGCAGACCGGACGGACCACCGTCCACCTCGACATGCCCGGCTTAACCAAGCGCGGCGTCGCCGTGGCGGTGACGCCCGGCGATTCCGGAAACTCCACCGTCGAGCTGACCGTCGCGCTGATCCTCGCTCTTTTGCGGCGCATTCCCGAAGTCGATCGCCGGATGCGCGAAGAGCCGTGGCCCGCCGTGGCGGGGCAAGTGTTCGAAGGAAAAACCCTGGGCGTTATCGGCCTCGGCAGGATCGGCGCGAAGGTCGCACGCATCGCGCAACTCTTCCAGGCAAGGGTGATCGCCACCGGCAGGACGCTGACCGCGGAGCGCGCCCGCGAAGCGGGCGCGGAAGCGGTGTCGCTCGAAAAGCTTTTGCGCGAGTCCGATATCGTCGCCATTCATTGCCCGTTGAACGCGCAAACGCGCGGGATGATCGGCGAAAAGGAATTCGCCCTGATGAAGCCGGGCGCGCTGCTGGTCAACACGGCGCGCGGCCCGATCGTCTCGCAATCGGCGCTGCTCGACGCGCTTAAAACCGGCCGCCTGGGCGGCGCCGGTCTCGACGTGTACGACGAGGAACCGCTGCCGATGGATCATCCACTCCGCCGCCTAAACAACACGGTCCTGCTGTCGCACCGGGGCTACGCCACGGTCGAGATCCTCCGAGAGCGTTACGAGGCGGCGATGGAAAACATTCTAGCCTTCGTTGACGGGAAGGCGGTTAACGTGATCAATCCGGAGGCGCTCCCTCATAAATGATTGACAGTCTTCCGCTTGTGAACTAATTTGCCCGTAGAGAACATTTATGCCGGCGCTGATCGATTGGCACTCCCACCACACTCCACCCGAGCTTGCGGAAGAATTCGCCAAACTCACCGGCAAGACGCCCTACATCGACAAATACGACAGCCCGGATTTCGCGCCGCGCATCCGCGAGCTGGACAAAGCCGGGATCGACGTGCAGCTTATCTGCCAGGGCGCCGGCGTTTTTGCCAATGGTCTTCCTGCCGGCCAAGCCTTGGAGATCGTGCGGAAGTCCAACGATCTCATCGCCGAGCGGGTCGCGCCGCATGGCGACCGACTGCTGGGCGTGATAGCGGTCACGATGAAGCACGTCGCCGGCTCGGTTAAAGAGATCGAGCGCATGGCCGCCAAAGGCTTTCGCGCCGTGCTGCTCTACCCCAAAGCGGACGGACAGTTCACTCTCGACACGCCCGAGGCCGAGCCGCTGTTTACGAAGATTGAGCAGTTGGGTCTCCCGATCTTTCTGCATGGCGCGACCTTGTCAAACGACCCCACACTGCGGCGGCTGGAAGACGAGGGCGCGGGCGTCATCTACAGCGTCGTTGCCGACGCCGCGGTGTGCGAATGCGCGGTGCGGCTGATCGCCGCGGGGCTGTTCGACCGCCATCCGAATCTCAAGATCGTCATCCGCAGCGGCGGGGGCGGCCTTCCCCTGTTGCTCCACCGTCTTTTCTGGAAACACAAAGGGCCGGACGGCGAGCGGCGCTACTCCGACATTTTATTGAAGCACTTCTGGATCGACACCGCCGGCGTCGACGCGCGCACGCTGAGATTTCTGCTCGACACGGTCGGCGAGGCGCACGTCGTCTTCGGGTCCGATTACTGCGGCGGCCTTGGCCCACTGGAAAAGGCCCTCCCGGTGATCGAAGACCAGCCCGACGCGGCGCGCATCAAGACGCTGACCGAGCGGACATCGCGGAGCCTGCTGAAATTGTAATCCGTTTTTTCCCCTTTGCTCCGAGGGCACAACCCGCTTCGAGACTATTAAGAGAAACCGCGCATGCCGACGATCAGCGTGTTCTATGGAATCGTGATTCAGATGTTCTGGCAGGACCATGCGCCGCCGCATTTTCACGCGCTCTATGCCGAGCACGAAGCGCTGATCGACTTGCGGGATTTTCGAGTCATGCGCGGCTCTTTACCGCGCCGCGCCATGGCGTTAGTATTGGAGTGGGCCGCCGCACATCGCGATGAGCTAATGGAGGACTGGAACTTATGCAGCCGAATGCAAGCCCCGAAAACAATCGAACCCCTGAAGTAGAACCAACCATACGCCATACCGTCGCCTGGCGGCTCACGTCCGTGACCGCCTTGCCGGATGCACGCTTGCGGGTAACTTTTGTCGATGGCACAACGGGTGAAGTACACATGCGCGCCTTTCTAGCCGACCCAAAGCTCGACGGCACGGTCTTCGAGCCGCTGCGTAATCCGGCCCTCTTTGCTCAAGCCCAAATCGTGTTGGGCGCAACTCAATGGCCGAATGGCGCTGACCTCGCTCCGGATGCCATGTACGATGCCATCCGCGAGCGTGGCGTCTGGGTTTTGTATTGAGCCCCACAACTCCCCTCTCACTCGAGGAATTGATCCACTCCTCCTCCCGCGCGCTCGTCATCGGCGTCGGGGGCGGCGGCGACGTGGTCGGCGCGCTGGCAACGGCGCGCTTTCTGGAATTCTGCGGCCTGGAGTTCAAGTTGGGCGGCCTTTCGTGGGAGCGCTCGGTTTTCGATCCGGTCCCCGGCCCGCGCTCAATCGACGAGGTGGAGCAGGTTCGCGCTATCCATCGCTACGCGTGGCTCGCCAATGCCGAGAGCAAGACGACGACCGGCGTCTATTTTGCGGAGTCGAAGATGGCGAGACTGCTGGGCGAAGAGGTTTTGCTGGTGGATATCCACGGCGGCGTGACGGGCGTTATCAATGCGCTTGAGGCCGCGCTCAAAACATTCAGGGCCGATCTCCTCGTCGGCGTGGATGTCGGCGGCGATTCGCTCGCGCGCGGCGGCGAGCCGGGGCTGCGCAGCCCGCTGGCCGACTCTATCATGCTCGCGGCCTACGCCGAGTTGGAGCGCCGCGGCCAGCCGACGATCTGGGGCGTGTTCGGCTACGGCAGCGACGGCGAAGTGACGGTCGACGAGGTTGAGAAGGCGCTGCAGGAAGTCGCAAAGGCGAGCGGATTGCTCGGCGCCTGGGCGCTGACGCCGAAAGTGGTGGCGGAATTGGAAAACGTTATCAAAACGGTTCAAACCGAGGCGAGCGCGATCCCCGTCGAATGCGCGCGCGGCGCCTGGGGGGAAAAATCGATCCGCCAGGATCGGAGAAAAGTCAAGCTCACGCCCCTTACAACCCTCACGTTCTTTCTCTCCGCCGGCAGTGTGTACGACACCCTCTCGCGGCCCGCGCAGGCGGTGAGCCGAAGCTCGTCGCTGGAAGAAGCGAACGACGCGTTGCACGCGATCGGCCTCAAGACCGAGCTCGACCTGGAGCGGGAAAAATACCAGAAAGAAAAAACCGAGCCGCCCGATGCCTGACGGCGCACAGCGGGACGCCTGGATTCTCATGGCCTCGCGCGGGGTGAGGTCCTTTGCCTTTTCCTGCTTGAACGTCATCTTCGCGATCTATCTGAGCCAGCTCGGCTACTCGACCGTCACGATCGGCCTGGTCATCTCCACCGCCTACGTGAGCAGCGCGGTGCTGACGGTCGTGTGGGGTTTTCTTTCCGACCGGTACGGCCGCAGAAAAATTCTCATGCTGCTGGCCGGGCTGACGATCGTCTCCAATGCGATCTACCTCTTTTTCAGCCAGCTCGCCTTTATTTTTCTGGCCGTGATCGTCACGAATATCGGCGCCGGCGGCACCGGCGGAGGCGGCCAGGGCGGCGGCCCGTTCAATCCCGTGGAGCAGGCGCTGCTGGCCGAAAAATGCAGCCCGGAGAACAGAAACCGCATCTTTTCGATCAATTCATTTGTCGGGTCGATCCTGGGATCCTTGGGCGCGTTGGCCAGCGGCCTGCCACAGTACCTTCAGGAGAACTGGGGCTGGCAGCCGATCCTATCGTACAAGCCGCTGTTCGCGATGACGATTCTGTTGAGCCTCGGCCTCATCTTCGCCTACTCGAAGATCACCGAGCATCACGTCCCGCGGCAGAGGGAAAAAACCACGATCTCGAAAAAATCCGGCCTGTTCGTCACCAAGCTCTCGCTCCTCGGCATGGTGGACAACCTGGGCGCGGGCATGATCGGTCCGTTTGTCGCCTACTGGTTCTACCTGCGCTTCGGCGTCGAGCTGAAGGCGCTGGGCTTCATGTTTTTTGTCTCCTACCTGCTCGCGGCGCTCTCGTTCCTATTAGCGCCGGTGATCGCGCGCCGCATCGGCGTGGTCCGGACCATGGTGTTTTCTCACGGAATAGCGTCGCTCATCTATCTCGTTTTGCCGCTCGCGCCGACGTTTTTCATCGGCGCCGTTATGATAGCGTTGCGCTCCTTCGTGGCCTATATGGACAGCCCTCTCAGAGGGTCGTTCGTTATGGGCATTGTGAAGCCGGAGGAGCGCGGCTCGGCCGCCGGAATCACCAACCTCTCGCGCTACGTGCCGATGGCCGTGAGCCCAAGCATCTCGGCCTATGTGATGCAGGCTTTTTCCTTGAGCATTCCGATGGTGATCGGCGGCAGCCTGCAGTTGATCCACGACGTCGCTTTTTATTTTATCTTCCGCGACGTAAGGCCGCCGGAGGAACAGCTAAAGGGCTTAACCGTGGAAGGGATAAAAAGTTAAAGCCGGGTCGTTTATTGAGTTTGTTGAGTTTCTTGCGTTAGTTGAGTTCAACCCGACAAACCCAATCAACTCAATGAACCCAACAAACGATTGCGTATGCCTTGGTCTTTTTTTCAACGCCTGGTCGAAGAAAGAATTCTCGAGGCCGAGCGGGCGGGCGCCTTCGACAATTTGCCGGGCAAGGGCAAGCCGTTGGCGCTTGAAGACCTGAGCGCGGTGCCCGAGGATCTGCGCGCGGCGTACCATATTTTGAAGAACGCCCACGTTTTGCCGCCGGAAGCCGAGCTACTAAAGGAAATTCGCACGCTCGAGGATTTGCTCAGATACATCGACGACGAAGGCGAGCGCCGCGCCATGGCCAAGAGCATCCAATTAAAAGTCATCCACCGCGATCTCCTCAAGCACCGTTCCCTCTCAATGGAATCCGTCCGCTACTATGGACAGAAGCTCGTCCACCGCTTCTCCCGCCGCGCGTAGCCGCCGCGGAACCAAGAGCTAATGCTTGCTTAACCTCATCGCTGCGGCGACGAGCGGCTTCGCCCATTCCGGCGTGTGCGTTAGGCCGCGCGGGTTAAGAATCTTTTGCCGCTGCATGTGCAGGACAAGCATGGGTTTAGGCGTCCGCCCGGCGGCGGGGTCTGCGTCCAAGCTATTGTCGTAAACCCGCAAAGCCGCGAGGCGGGGGAGGAGTTCGATCAGGTTCAAGCGGCTGCGCTCGTAACGCCGGTGGATAGCTTCTGCGGGAATATCGTGGCCGCCCCGCCGAACCCGGGACTGCACGCGCTCTATGTGAAGCTCGGGACTAGAAAGGCCCACGTACCAGACGTAAATCTCGATGCCTTGCGATGCGGCGTGGGCGAGCAGCCGCGGGATTGTGTTGGCGCCGAGCGTGGTTTCAAATGCAAAATCGCGGCGCTCCTCGATGGCCCGCCTGAGCAGTCTCACGCCCTGGTGCCATGCCGCGCTGTTCGCGTCCGCCTGAGACATGTTGCGGTTGGCCGCTATCAATTTGTGGGCGGCCTCGTCGGGATTGTAATAGTCGGTCCCGAACTCACGGAAAGCCGCTCCGGCTATGGTGCTCTTCCCAGCGCCGTTGACGCCGGCCAGAACGTAAATCCGCGACATGTTCGAGTCCAAATCAGGGCGTTGTTTTGTAGGGGCAACCCTGTGTGGTTGCCCTTCCTTCGAGTTGTTGCGGGTTTAGAGCGGTGTCTTTCAAGTCTAACGGCGTTTGCGCGCGGCCTTGACCGCCGCCCGTCCCAGCCGGGCCGGAGAGGCGTTGAATGCCGCTTTCATGCCCTTTTTGGCCTTGGGTGTCTGCATGCGCGCCAGTAGCTCGTCGAACTCGGCGTCGAGATCGCCCAGACTGCGCGCACGCACTTTGATCAGCGATTCAAACTCGCCGTAGGAAAGGAGCACGGCCTTCGGCGTATCGTGGCGGGTAATCGCGACCGCGCCGTCGTGCGTGGCCCTTTCCAGGATAGCGCCGAATTCGTTTTTGACTTTAGTGGCGGCGACCGCCGGGATGTCGATCAGCTCGCCGCGGCTGTTTCTAAACGTCAACGTGGGCATGGCAAGGCCTCCTGAGTACTCCCAGCTATTATAGCTATTTTAGCTGTTTTGTCCAGTCCGACTAAGGTGAGTTCTGGCGCTCTTTTCAGGCCAGTTTGACATACATCCCCTCCGGCCATAAGTTGGCCTCAACTTCGGGGCGCGCATCATGCATACGATCGACAGAATTGCCGGCGCGACTCTCTCGCTTTTCGCCCTCTGGGTTATATGGGAAAGCAGGCAGCTTCCCCTCGGCACCTTCCGCGTGCCGGGGCCGGCTTTCATGCCGGCCCTGCTCGCTTCGCTGCTGTTGACCTTCGGAGTTTTGATCGCAGCGACCGGAGGCTACGCGGAGCGCTTCCGCTCGCTACGCTGGAACGAACTACCTCATGCTACAGCGATTCTGATTGTCTGCGTATTCTCGGCGCTTGCCCTCGAACGCGTGGGCTATCGTCTCACGGTTTTTTTTGTTCTCGTCTTCCTCGTAAAAGTCGTTGAGAAAAGAGGCTGGCTCATCACGGCGATTTTCGCGGTGGCCTTGGCCTTTGGATCGTTCTTTCTCTTCTATACTTTGCTACGCGTGCCGCTGCCGCTCGGGCCGCTAGGGATTTAATTTAACAGGAATTCCGTGGTTGCCAGTCTTTTAATCCAAAATCAGAAATCCAAAATTAATGTTAGATACCCTGCAAAACCTCTACGTCGGTTTCTCCGTCGCGCTCTCCCCGACGGTCCTGCTGTATGCGGTTGTGGGCTGCGTGATCGGTACGCTCGTCGGCGTGCTTCCGGGAATCGGCCCGCTCGCTGGGATCAGCCTGCTGCTGCCGGCATCTTTCGGCCTGGATCCCACCTCGGCGATCGTTCTGCTGGCCGGCATCTACTACGGCGCGATGTACGGCGGCTCGACGACTTCGATCTTGATGCGCATCCCCGGCGAGGCCGCTTCCGTGATGACCTGCATCGACGGGTATGAAATGACGCGCAAGGGGCGCGCCGGGCCGGCCTTGGCCATCGCTGCCGTCGGATCTTACATCGCAGGCACCGTGAGCGTCGTCGGCCTGATGCTCCTGGCCCCGCCGCTGGCGGCCTTTGCCCTGCGCTTTGGCCCACCCGAATACACCGCGCTTTTGCTGCTCGGCCTGCTCGTCCTCGCCTACATGAGCGGCGGCTCGGTGCTCAAGTCTCTGGCCATGGCCGCGCTCGGCCTGCTTCTGGGCATGATCGGCATCGACACCATGACGGGTTTCTTCCGCTTTCACTACGGCCTCGTGGAACTCGGCGACGGCATCGGCATCGTGCCGGTGGCGGTCGGCCTGTTCGGGCTGTCCGAGATCCTGCTCACAGCGGGCCAGGAGAAACCGCCGGAGGTGATCAAACCCAAACTTCGCGACCTGCTTCCGTCGCGCGCGGAGTGGCGCGACTCGGCTTGGCCGATCGCGCGCGGAACGTTTTTGGGATTCCTGATCGGCATCATCCCCGGCTCGGCCCACATCATCTCGTCCTTCGTTTCTTACGCCGTGGAGCGCCGCGTCTCCAAGCATCCCGAGCGTTTCGGCCACGGCGCGATCGAGGGTGTCGCGGGACCCGAATCGGCCAACAACTCGGCGACCTCCGGCGCCTTCGTCCCGATGCTCGCTCTCGGCGTTCCTTCTGGCCCGATCCCCGCCGTGATGCTCGCGGCGCTGATGGTTCACGGAATGTCTCCCGGCCCGCTGTTGATTCAACAGCAGCCGGCGCTCTTCTGGGGATTCATCGCCAGCATGTACGTCGGCAACGTGGTGCTGCTGATTTTGAATCTCCCCTTAGTCGGGCTGTTTGTGAATATCCTGAGAGTGCCTTATCCCCTGCTCTACCCGGCAATCCTGGTTTTCTGCGTCCTGGGCGTCTACGCCGTGAACGGCAGCGTGATCGATGTCTGGATCATGATCGTCATGGGCGGGCTGGGCTACCTGCTGCGCAAGTTCGATTTCGAGACCGCGCCAATTGTTTTGGGCGTGGTGCTCGCGCCCATGCTGGAGATGAGCTTTCGGCAGTCGCTCGCGATGTCGTCAGGGAGCTATGCGATCTTTGTCAACCGGCCGATTGCGGCGACGATGCTCGCCTGCGGTCTGGCGCTGCTGCTGCTCGGTCTTGTACCGTTCTTCGCAAGAGGTGTAGATTGGCGTCGGGCCTTCGGCCTGAGTCCAAGTTCGGAGTTGGAAAAGGAGGATCACCGATGAAGCGTATATTGATTTCCGTCCTGAGTATCTGTGCGATCGGCTTTGCTGTGAGCCAGGCCGGAGCGCAAGAGACATTTCCCAATCGCCCGATCACCGTTGTCGCCCCGTTCCCTCCCGGGGGCGTGGCTGACCTCACCGCACGGCCGGTCGCGGCGGCAATGGAGAAAATTCTCAAGAACCCGGTAATCGTTACGAACAAAACCGGCGCGGGCGGCGCCGTCGGCATGTCTTTCGTCGCCAACAGCAAGCCCGACGGCTACACCCTGTTGATGGCGCTCTCGAGCATTTCGATCATCCCGGAAGCGGACAAGCTGTTTGACCGCAAGCCCGCCTACACCATGGACCAATTGGTCCCGCTGGCGCTGATTTCCGCCGACCCGACGATTCTGGTCGTGCCGACCGGCAGCCCGTCGAAGAGCGTCAAGGATTTTGTGGCCGACGCGAAGAAGAGGCCGGGCGAAATCTCGTACTCATCGTCCGGCGTGTACGGCACACTCCACATGGCGATGGAGATGCTCAGCCACGCTGCCGGCATCAAGTTGAAACACATCCCCTACGGCGGCGCGGGTCCTGCCATTACCGCGGTTCTCGGCGGCCACCAGGACACTCTCGCCTCGGGTCCCGCAGCGGTGGTCGCGCACATCAAAGGCGGGAAGCTCAGGCCGCTCGCGGGCTGGGGCGCCAAACGCATCGCGGCGCTTCCGGACCTGCCGACATTTAAGGAGTTGGGCTACGACATCGAGTTCTACATCTGGGCCGGAATGTTCGCTCCCCGCGGGACCCCGGAGCCGGTGCTGAAGAGGCTGCGCGACTCTCTCAGGCAAACCGTCCAGGAAGCGGCCTTCAAAGATGCGATGGCCAAGCTCGATACCCCTATCGCCTACCTGGACGCGCCTGAGTTTCAGAAGTTCTGGGACAAGGATGCCAAGATGCTCGCCGACGCGATCAAGCGGATCGGGAAGATCGAGGAAAAAGAACAAAAGTAGGTAGGATCGAATCGTTCATCGCGCCGGCAAAGACTCAGCCTAAGGCTGATCAGCCTTGCGGCTGAGCCAAGTCCGCAAAGGAAGATATTTTCCTCTGAACTTGGCGTCCTTTGCGGCTTTGCGCGAGGCATCTCCGTCCAATCTTTTTTTCTGCGCGGAGTGGCGAATCATCGCGCCCTACATCATGCATCGCGCATCGCTGGAGTACCCCCCCTTGACAAGTTTTTGCCGGTTTGATAATTGGTCTGACCAGTAGACAGCTAGACCCATGTTGAAAGCCATCAAGAAGACCCGCATCTACGAGGAAGTGGTGAGCCAGATTCACGAGCTGATCCGCGAGGGCAAATTCAAAGCGGGCGACCAGTTGCCCTCCGAGCGTGAGTTGGCCGAGACCTTCAAAGTCAGCCGCACTTCCGTGCGCGAGGCGCTGCGCGCCTTGGAAGCTCAAGGGTTGATGGTAAGCCGCACCGGCGCGGGAAACTTCGTCGCCGATCTTCCCATCGAGTCTCTGGTCGCCCCGCTCGCCGCGATGCTGATCGAGGAAAAGGGCGCGCTGGCGGATATCTTCGAGATGCGCAAGCTGATCGAGCCAGAGATTGCCGCCCTTGCCGCCGAGCGGGCGACGAAAAGAGACATCGAGCGGATGAAAAGAATTTTGGACAAGCAGAGAGAAGCGGTCAGCCGAGGAGAGACGGGGGTGGAGGCCGACGCCGAGCTTCATTTTGCCATCGGGCGGGCAACGCAAAACCAGGCGCTTGAGAAGCTGGTTTCCGGCTTGATGGATATATTGAGCCACAGCCGTGAAGAGTCCCTTCAAACGAAGGACCGCCGGAAGGCATCTATAGAATCACACCGTAAAATATTATCTGCCATCGAAGAGCACAATACGACCAAAGCGCGACAGGCGATGCTACTGCATATCGAGCAAGTGGAAGAGAACGTGCTTTCATCGAAAAAACCCCACACGAGTTACAGCGAGAGCCTTTTAGACGAGAGGAGAATTTCATGATCAAACGCGTGGAAGTCAACTACCGCGGCATTTTCCAGAAAAACCTGGGAAAAAAGATCGGCAGCGACATCGTCATGATCGCCAGCCGCATGGGCCAGCGGGCATTTTCCAACGGCCGCTACAGCGACTCGCCGGAAAGAAACGGGATTCCCTGTAAATACTTTGCTTTCGTTTCTCCGGATCTCCCGGAAGAGGAGTTGGAGGCCGAATGCGGCGCCAAGCTCGAGATCGACGAGGCCGACGTCTCGGTCGTCCTGGACGACACGATGTGCAAAGGCGTCGAGCCTTGGGGATGGCACGGCATCCGGCCGATCAACGAGCGGGTGGTGAAGGACGGCTGTCTCCTGGTGGTTTCAAAGAAAAAGCCCGAAGAGTTGCTCAAGTTCATCGGCAAGAAACCTTACAACTACCGCATCGCCATCCTCGACGGCGACGCCAGCCTCGCCGGCCTCTGGGTCAACAAGGACGATATGACCCACGAGCGGATCCTGGGCGGCATCGCAGCCGTGGATCCCGCCATCATCAGCATCGAAGCGGTGGAATCCTATCTGATGGACAAGACCAAGCAAAAGCATCGGGCCGAAGCCGCGCGGGCGGCCTACGAGTCGCTGCGCGCAGAGGCCAAGCCGCCGAGGGTAAAGACCGTAACGCCCAACGATGGAATTGACTGGCCGCATAAAATCCCCGTGCTTCCCAAGTGGTTCGAGATGCAGGAAGGCGCCGTGGTTCCGGCCGTGAAGCGCGGCTTCGAGATGGGTCCGAGGGGGCAAAATAGAAATCCGGGTTTCAAGCGCGGCACCACCAAGACGCAGCGACCGGCGGTCAGGTTTGATCTCTGCACCAAGTGCACGCTCTGCTGGGCCGAGTGTCCGGACGAATGTTTCGATCCGACCACGGACGGCTTCTACGACATCGAGTATCAGTACTGCGTCGGCTGCGGCAAATGCGCCGAGGTTTGCCCGGTGAAAGAGTGCATCGTGATGGTCGACGAGCTGCAATTCGAGGACGACCACAGCCCGTGGGAGCATTGGAAGAAAGATTCCAAAGAGTACATCGCGTGGGTCGAAGGGAAGAAAGGCAAAGAGCGGGTCTCCTATCCGGTCGTCACCGGCAAAGGCAGGACCGTCACCCAGGGAGAAGTGATGCCGGAGGGAAAGATCGTGCCCGTTAGAAAGACCGAGGAGGTGGAAGTATGAGTGTCGCAGTCGCAAAAGCAAAATCAGATTTATCAGGCCCCTACGAGCGGGAAGATCTCTTAAACGGCTGCCAGGCAGTCGCGCAGGGCGTGCGCCTGGCGGACGTGGACGTGATCGCCGCCTATCCGATCCGTCCCTACACCGAGGTGATGGACGCGCTCTCGAAGCTGATCGCCGACGGCCAATTCGACGCCGAGTACATCATCGCCGACAGCGAACACTCGCAGTTCGAGATCGTCAAGCATGCGAGTTCCGTGAACGCGCGCGCCTTCGGCGGATCGAGCGGCACGGGTTGGATGTACGGGATGGAAGCGCTGGTCGTTACCGCGACCGACCGCCTGCCACCCCTTTTCGTCGTGGGCAACCGCGCTCTTGACGACCCGGGCGCGTTCGGCGTCGAGCACAACGATGCGATGGCGATCCGCGACATGGGCTGGCTGCTCTGCTGGGTCACGACGCCGCAGGAGGCTCTGGAGCACGTGCTGATCGGCTACCGCATCGCCGAGGACAAGAGAGTCAGGATGCCGATGGGATTGGCGATGGACGGCGCCTTTCTCACGCACTCGCAGCACATGGTGAAGGTCCCGTCCGTAGCAGCGGCAAAGAAATTTCTCCCGCAATACGATCTCGCCGAGCGCCGGCTCCATCCCGACAACCCGATCTCCGTCGCGCCGCAGGTCAACGAGGACTGGGTTATGGAGCTGAGACGCCAGAACTGGGAAGCCGCGAAGCGGGCGCGGGGCGTGATCAAAGAGGCCTACAAAGAGTTCAACGACGTCTTCGGCAATCGCTACTCCGCGCCGTATTATTTCGACGAGTTCATGACCGACGACGCGGAAGTCGTTCTGATCGGCATCGGAACGGTGGCGGCTCCGGCGCGCACGGCGGTGCGCCGCATGCGCGAGAAGGGGCAGAAAGTCGGCTACGTGAACCTGCGCTGGTTCCGCCCGTTTCCCACCGTGGAACTGAGAGAAAGTCTCAGCCGCTTCAAGGCCGTCGGCGTGGTCGACAGGGATTTCGCCCACGGTTCTCCGGATGACTGCGGCATTCTCATGCACGAGGTCCGCTCGTGCCTCTATCCGGCGAAAAACCGGCCGGCGATCGTCAACTTCATGGGCGGCCTGGGCGGGCGCGATCTCTCCATCGCGGATACGCAAAAGATGTTCGAAATAACCCAGCAGGCGGTCAAGAAGGATTCTATGGATGGATTTATAACCTGGATCGGTCTGAGAGAGTAAATAGGAGGGAACGATTATGTCAACCGTACCCACAATCGACTACGAAAAGATCAAAGGGGTTCACAAAATCCCGCTGGAAGAGCTTTACACTTCCGGCCACCGGACCTGCCAGGGCTGCGAGTCGGCGACGACGATGCGCGGCTTCATCAAGGCCGCGGGCTCGCGCACGGTGGTCACCGGCGCGACCGGCTGCATGTACGTGGCCAACACGTCGTACATGACCACGCCCTGGATCGTGCCGTGGATGCACACGCAGTTGGGCGCGGGCGGCTCTTCCGCCGTGGGCATGGCCGCGGGCCTGCGCGCGCTCAAGCGCAAGGGGAAGATCAAGGACGAGAAGATCAACGTGATCAACTTCTCCGGCGATCTCGGCGCCGGCGACATGGGCATCGGCGGCATCTCCGCCGCCCTGCAGAGCGATTACGACCTGCTGATCATCATGTACGACAATGAATCGGCCGCCAATACCGATATCCAGGCGACCGGCTCGACGACCTACGGCGCGCAGACGACGTTTACGCCTCCGGGAACGAAGCATCCGATCATGCAGCGCCGCTGGAAGAAGAACGTCGCCGGCATGCTTGCCGTCGGCCATCCGACCTGCCGCTACGTCGCCACCGCGTGCGCGACCTTTCCGCCGACGGATTACCTGAACAAGGTGCGCAAGGCGCTCAGCATCGGCGGCCCGACGTTCATCCATACCTACGATCCATGCCCCAAGGGCTGGGACTATCATCCCCGCTTTTCGAACGAGCTGGGCGAGTTGGGAATCAAATGCGGCATCTATCCGCTCTACGAAATCGTCGAAGGCCAAATCATCTACACCTGGGACGCGCGCAAGACGGGCAAGGGAAGAATCCCCGTTAAAGAATTTCTCACCAAACAGGGCCGCTTCGATCATCTACAAGAGGAGCACTTCACCCACATTCAGAAAATGGTGGACGAGATGTGGGAGGAGTGGGAGTTCCCCGGAGTCGCGCCGATCAAGGGCATCCTCAAGGCGAGAATCTAACGCGCTATTCCACCGCAATGATAAAAAAAAGAGGCTCCCACCCGGGAGCCTCTTTTTTTTGCGCAACCGCGGCCCGCCTCTACTCGCCACACCCCTCTTGGCTTGCCGCGCCGTTTCTCGTAAAATGTTGTGTATGATCGCAACCCTCCCCTGCTCAGCGCTCAGCACTCAGCCCTCAGCACTTAGAAAACCTTCGTGCAAGATTGCGCTCACTCTCGTCGCCCCGTTGCTTCTCTCGCTCGGCTCTTCTCCGGCGCGCGCCTCGTCCCATTACACGCTGACGCAGTTGGAAGCCTTCGACGCCTACACGGACAAGACTTACTGGATCACCGCCGACGAAGATAAAATTCCTACGTTTCGCTCCGCCCCCTCTCCTTCCGGGCCCTCGTTCAAACCCGGCGCCAAAGAATCTTTCAAGATGAAAGAGATCGTCGGCGGCAAGGGCGCTCCGTACTACTACAGGGCGGTTTTTGAATCCGGCAAGACGGGCTTTCTCGCCATCAACTCTTTTCTGGATGGGTTGAACCTCACGATTCTCACGGTCGATCCCGACCGGGACCGCAAGAGAAAAATCGCGAAGGAAGCGGAAGAAGAGAGCCAGCGGCAGGCCTGGATTCGAAAGCAACCCTGGCCGGAGCAAGTCAAGCAGGCGGCGCTCGAGCGGCGGCCCGCCTTGGGCATGACAACGGGCGAAGCGAAGGCGGTGCTCGGCAAACCTAAAAACGTCTTTCCCCTGCAGAACACGAATCCGTTGCTGGGAAAGCAGGAGCAGTGGATTTACGGAAACGGACAGGTCCTAACCTTCACCAACGGGCTGCTCACGCGCGTGCAAAAAACCCACGACAAGCCCGCCAAGGCTCGTTGATCGTCCGTCGCTGTTCGTTATTCCCGCGGAGGGGCGTGACCGGACGCGGGAAGACCGCGCAATCGCCGCCACCAGGGAGTGATGACCGGCAGGGCAAAAAAGAAGATCGCCGCCGCGGTGATCGCGCCTGAGATCGGCCGCGTCATGAAAATCGAGGGCGATCCCTGGGAGATGATCAGGCTCTGGCGCAGCGCGCTCTCCGCCATGTCGCCCAGGACCAGCGCGAGCACGAGCGGCGCCAGCGGATAGTCCAGCTTCTTAAAGACGTATCCGATCACGCCGAAGATCAGCATGTACCAGATGTCGAGCATGCTGTTGTGCACGGCGTAGGAGCCGATCGCGCAGACCACGACGATGAGCGGGGTGAGGATGGCGAACGGGATGCGCAGGATCATCGCGAAAAACGGCACGAAGGCCAGCACCATCAGCACCCCGATGACGTTGCCGGTGTACATGCTGGCGATCAGCCCCCAGACAAAATCCGGGTTGTCCTTGAACAACATCGGCCCGGGTTGAAGTCCCCAGATGATCAGGCCGCCGAGCATCACCGCCGCCGTCGGCGAGCCCGGAATCCCCAACGTGATCATCGGCAGCATCGCCGCGATGCCGGCCGCGTGGGCCGCCGTCTCGGGCGCGACCACCCCTTCCAGCTCGCCCTTGCCGAACCGCTCGGCATTTTTCGAGAAACGCTTGGCGAAGGCATAGCTCATGAAAGAGGCCGGGGTCGCGCCGCCCGGCTTGAATCCCATCCAGAAACCGATGAAGGAGCTGCGCACAAAAGTGCGCCAGAAGCGCGGCAAGATCTTCCAGGTGTCGAGCACCACGCGCGGGTTCATGCCCGTCCGAGTGCCTTGAAAGCGCAGCCCCTCTTCGACGCTCAGCAGGATCTCTCCGACCCCGAACAGGCCGATGACAGCGATGATGAAATCGAAGCCTTTCATCAACTCGGTGAAGCCGAAGGTCAGGCGCAACTGGCCGGTGACGATGTCAAGACCGACCGTGGCGAGGATGAAGCCGATGAGGATCGAGACCAGCGATTTGAACGGATTGCCGCCGCCCAAGCCTACGAAACTCGAAAAAGTCAGCAACTGGATAGCGAAAAATTCCGGCGGGCCGAACCTCAACGCAATATCCGCCAGGATGGGGGCAAAAAAGGTGATCAGCACGATGGAGAAAAAAGCGCCGATAAAGGACGAAGTGAACGCCCCCGTCAGCGCCTGTCCCCCCTGCCCCTGCCGCGCCATCGGGTAGCCGTCGAAAGTGGTGGCGACCGACCAGGGCTCGCCCGGAATGTTGAAAAGAATAGAGGTGATCGCGCCGCCGAACAGCGCGCCCCAGTAGATGGAGGTGAGCAGAATGATGGCCGAGGTCGGCGGCATCGTGAAGGTGACGGGCAGCAGGATCGCCACACCGTTGGCCCCGCCCAACCCGGGGAGCACGCCGATGATGGTCCCAAGCAGAATGCCCACCACCCCGATGCCGATGTTGTAAGGGGTGAGCGCGATTTGAAAGCCGAGCCAGAGGTTCTCGATTCCCATCGGTCAGTAACCCAACCACCCTTCCAGCGGCCCCTTGGGCATCGGCACGAGAAACCACTTCTCAAAAACCAGGAAACAGCCGATCGGGACACCGAGCGCGGTCAGGATGACCGCGACCCACGAGTGGTGCCCGACCCAGCGCATGTAAAAACCCAGATAGAGCGCGGAGGCGACGTAAAGACCGACCGGTCGCATCAGAGCAACCGCGGCGGCGGCGGGCCACAGGACTTTCAGAACCGGCCCCAGTTGCTCGCGGGTCACGAAGGACTTGGCGGATGCGCCACGCGCGGCCTGAATCAGGATCATGCCGCACATGGCGATCATGGTAACGGCCAGCCAGAAGGGGAAAAAGCCGCTTCTCGGTCCGTCCGGCCCCCAACCGAAACCGAGACGCACGGCGTCGGAAAGGACGACCGCCCCCAGAATTATCAACAGAGATGCCGTAACGAGGTCTGCGGCGCGCATCCGAATTTATTTCTTGAGCAGACCGCCTTTGGCCATCAGGCCACGGTGGAGTTGCTCGTTCTCCTCCACCCATTTGACGTACTCCGCGCCTGTAGTAAATGCCGACTTAAGGGCGCCGTCGTCCAGGTATTTTTTGAACTCAGGCGTGTCCAATATCTTCCTGAGAAAGCCGATATACCACTCGACGGCCTCCTTGGGCATATCCGGAGGGCCGAATATCCCGCGCAGCATCAAGTAGTGGATGTCGACGCCCAGAGCTTCCTTGACTGTCGGAATCGCCTTCCAATCCGCGGCCGGAATCCGGGCGGTATCGAAGACGCCGAGCGGGCGCACGCGGCCGGCCCTCCAGTTGCTCGCGCACTCGATCGGATTGTTCACCGTGGAATCCACATGCTTGCCGACAAGATTGGTGCACACCTCGCCGCCGCCTTTGAACGGCACGTAAGTAAACTTGAGGCCCAGGGCTTGCTCGAGCTGGATCGTGATGATCTGGTCTTCCTGCGCCGAGCCGGTTCCCCCCATCTTCATCCGGTTGTCTCCGCCCGAGCGCTCCTTGACCGCGGCGATGTATTCCTTGGCGGTCTGGTAGGGCGTCTCGGCGTTCACCCAGAGGATGAA
>MGSS01000062.1:0-24683 GCA_001798595.1 Deltaproteobacteria bacterium RIFCSPLOWO2_12_FULL_60_19
TTGGAAATGAATCCGCGCATACGCGACCAGTAAAAGGAGATAAGCTCCGAGCGCTCCAGGAAACTCCAGCCGCTCTCGCGCAACGTGGCCTCCGCGTCGTTGATGAAGTAGAACAGCACCACTTGATCCGGCCGGTACTTCAACCCCTTTTCGATGAACAGGTGCGTTTCTTGCTCGGTGTTGTAATTGCCGGCGCCGAAGTTGATGACCTCGGCGGGCTGGCGCCTGTTGATCTCCTCTTCGATAAGGTTCTCGAAGGTCTCCTCCTGGCGCACCCCCCAGCCAAGGGTAAGCGAATCGCCGAGGAAGATGATCCGGTATTTTTCGTTTCTCTCCACCGGGTACTCGCGGTCCCTCATGCCGTCCGAGTTGATGCGAACATCCACGCCCATGAGATGCGCCGAGCCGTTGGGCTTGTGCACGTGGGCGATCCGCGGGTCCGCGGATTTCAATTTGAGCGCCTTGGCGTAGCGCGACATTTCCATATCATAACGGATATGGCTGCGCGTATAAAGACGGACAGCGATCTCACCGACCGCGATGAACACCAAAAACGACACGAGTACGGCGCAGAGTTTGACAAGAACCCTGCTAAAGGCCACGATTCGTCCTCTTTTCCCTTCCTTCCAGCAGATGATGTCTCATCAGGAAATCATAGATCACGTCCGCGAAAATGCGGTGCGCCCTGGCGTTCGGATGGCAGTCGAACGGATGCGCGCAGTTGTCCGGGAAACCGGCGCGGGCGAAAGGCTCGCTCGTGTCGATGAGCGCAAGCCCGTGCCGGCGAGCGGGCGCTTCCAGCTCCTTCACCAGGTAGAGCGACCTGCCCCGGTGCCCGAGGAACACGACGCAGATCGGAATGGTTGTTTTTCTTTGAATCTCCCCGAGCTCCGAAAAAATCTCGTTGACGTGTTTGTGAAATTTTTCCATGTCCACACGCCCGGCCGCTTCTCCCTTTGCTTTTGATTGATTTAGCCACGCCTTTAGCCGTAATTTCACAAGCATCGTAAAATAGGACTCGAAGATCGGGTGCATCGGCGCAATACGGCGCGGCGTTCCCGCGCGCGGCGACTCGCGGGCCGTTTTATACTCGGAGGGATTCGGCGCGAAAAGTATCAAGTCCGGCTCGTAGGCCAGAGCCTTTTTCTTTAAAACCGCGAGCGATTGCCACGGCGAATAGCCGCCGACGCCCATGTTGATGAATTCATAGGTCATACCCTGTTTCTCGTGGTTCAGCCGCTCCTCCAGCACGGAGTGAAACATCTCCTCCAACTCCACGCCTGCGCCCATGACGAAGGAGGCGCCGACAACGGCGACGCGGAATGTGAGAGGCGGCTTGACAAGCGAGTACTCCCTGTCGTGAAAACCCTGGGAATTCGTCGTAAAGCGCTTCAGGTTGGTATAGGTGTCGAGATTGGGCCTGAGTTCATAGGAAATGTCAGGATCCTCGGACTGGACGAGGCCCGAGCGGCCTATGGCGCCGAAGCTGTTCATCTTTCGGAAATTGAAACCGTCCAGGCCAAAATAGTAAAGGCGCGCCGTGGCTTCGAGTGAAACAAAAATGCCAAGGATGGACAGAAGAATTTGAGCCGGGGTTTTCCAATTCATCTTAGCAATTCTCATTCAACGGATCTGGTAAATGAACGGCAAGTCTTTGGTATCCAGAGACCCGAAGATCACGACGAGCGTCAAGACAATATAGATGAGAAGCGAGATGAGGATGAACTTCTGGTGGCTTTGCCAAAATCGTTTCAGCATCCTCTCCTACCTCCCGCGTGGAAAAATAAAATCAAACGCGTACTGAGCAATCAGCCGGTGCCCGACCGCGTTCGGATGCCCGTCGTCGGGCGCCACCCAAAGGCGCGCCGGCTCGGCTTCGTCCTTGAAAAAAGGCGTCAAGTCCAGATGCTCGATTCCATTGGCCCGCAAAAAGTCCGACACCGCCGCGTATTCCTTCTCAAAAGGATAATCCCGAAGCTGGTGGGGCTCGGGAAGCATGACCACTTGCAACTTGATCCCGCGATCCTGGCAGATCTGCTTTAACAGAACGATGGATTTCTTCCAGGTCTCCCAGCCGGGCTGATCCGGCCGGTAAAGGCTCGCGTAATAATCCCGGTAGTTTTCCGCAGCCGCAAAATGGAACATCAAGCCGCGGACGCGCGACCAGTAAAAGGAGAGAAGCTCCGACTCCTCCAGTAAGCTCCAGTGGCGTACTTGGGGCGTCGGTTCCGGGTCGTTGACGGTGTAAAAGACCGCCACCTGATCCGGCCGGTATTTCAATCCCTTTTCGATGAATAAATGCGTCTCCTGCTCGGCGTTGTAATTTCCGATGCCGAAGTTGATGATCTCGGTGGGCGCGCGCTTGTTGATCTCCTCCTCCGTGAGGCTTTCGAAGCTCTCCTCCTGACGCACCCCCCAGCCCAAGGTCTGCGAATCGCCGAGGAAGATGACCCGGTAATTTCCGTTTCTCTCCACCGGGTACTCGCGGTCCCTCAGGCCGTCCGAGTTGGTGCGAACGTCCACGCCCATGAGACGCGCCGAGGCGTTCGGCTTGTGCACGTGGGCGATCCGCGGGTCCGAGGACGCCAGCTTGAGATCCCTGGCGTAGCGCGACATCTCCATATCATAAAGGATATGCGTGCGCGTATAAATACGGACGGCGATTTCACCGGCGACGGCGAACACCAAGAACGACACGAGAACGGCGCAGAGTTTGACAAGGATCCCGCTAAAGGTCACGATTCGTCCTCTTTTCCACCCTTTCCGGCAGATGATTTCTCAATAAAGACGCGCCGCGGCTCCGACTGGAATAAGAATGCCGAAGATGGACAAAAGAATTTGAGCGGGGGTTTCCCAGTTCGTCTTTCCAGCAAATGGGGAAAAATGACCGATGATCGGCTATCCGATAGAAAAACTTTGTCTCAACAGCTCCGCGATGCGCCTATGGCAGCTCGTATTCGGAGGGAAGATTGCCATATATCGGGCAGCCGTGCAATAGGCCGGACAAGTCGTGATTTTGCGTGGATCTATTTGCAGGCGAAGTCAAGAATCAGTTCAACACCGTGTCACTGGCTGCCGTCTGTTCCGCTTTTCGACTTCATCCCGGCCTTGACAAACTTCGCTTGCCGTAAGATATAGCCGAATACCCGAGAGCGGTGCTGCGCGCGCTTGAGCGTCACGATGAAAATCAGCGAAATCAACCTTCAGGAAACGCCCGACGCTGTTCGTCTCTCGGCGAAGCTCGACGACTTTGAGTTGTGGTACAAGTTGCCCGCGGGCTGGCCCGCCTCGGCGCGCGGAGATGCCTTCCTCCCCCCGGCCCTGGTAGTTTCCATGGTGCGGGACAAACCGCCGGAGATCACCTCCGACGCCCCCATCTCGCCGCAATTACGCCTGGGCTGCGAGCAGATCCAACACGTTCTTCACGGTTGGGACCCGAGCTTTCGATACGCGACCATCCAGACCGGAGAGAAGCTTTCGGAGCCGGGCCATCCGGGTGTCGCATCGTTCTTCTCGGGCGGGCTGGACAGCTCCTACACGTTTTTGCGACACGCTGAAGAAATCACTCATCTCATCCTCGTGCGCGGCTCGGACATTTCGCTCGCTGACGATCGCGTGTTCACGGCAGCCGTTCGGCACGGCGAGAAGGTCGCTCGCGCCTTCGGCAAAACTTTGGTGGTTGCGGAAACAAACTCGCTGGAGCTGGGCGTCCGTCGTGGTGTGCGCCGCTGGACTTATTTCGGGGCGACCCTGGCTGGAGTGGCGTTGGCCCTAGGGTTCCGGAAAGTCTATGTGGCGGGGGGACAAAACTACGGCTCTCTTTGGGCGGCCGGCTCTCATCTGCTGTTGGATCGCCATTGGTCGACCGAGACGACGACCTTCATCCATGATGGCGTGGAGGCGCGCCGCAGCGATAAGCTCCGCGCCATCGCGGGGTCGCGTGTGCTGCTCGACGGTCTGCGCGTTTGTCTGCGCCGCGGCAACTACAACTGCGGGCGCTGCGAAAAGTGTCTCCGCACCATGATCCCCATACGGCTGCTCGGTTGCTCCTCGCCCACCCTTCCTTTGCTGGCCTCGGCGGCCCCGCTCCGCGCGATCCGTCTGCGAGACGATGCCGAGTTTTCTTATTGCCGCGAGAACTACGAGCTTGCTCTCGATGTAGGGGATGCAGAAATCGCGGGCGCTTTGCTGTCGCTCATGCGTGGCTACATAGTCCGGAAGACCGTCCTCGATTTTGACAAGTTTTTCTGTGGCGGCCGTCTCGCGCGTGCCTACCGCATCCTGCGGGGTCGGGATCCTGCGGGTCACGAACCCAACCGTCAACTCGGCGGTTCCCGGCGCCCTGCGCAGCCGCGTCCCGGCCGGAACCCGTAGAAACCTCGCGGCGGCTCGGAACATGGCTTGACAACTACCGCCGCGCTTGGGGTATACACTCTCCAGGAACCGCAATCCAAAGGAGACTCACCATGCCCGGTGTCGTCGACGCAGACACTCATATCGCGGAGTCGGAGAGGATGTGGGAGCTGATCGACCGCGAGATGTATCCCCGGCGGCCGGTGATCGCTTCAGTGCCGGACGATACTCTCTACGGCAAGCGTAACGCTTTCTGGCTGATCGATGGAAATATTTTTCCGAGACCCGCCGGCAAAGGAAGTTTTCGCCTCATCACTCCTTCCGCCTCCAGGCATGAGTCCTCTCGCGGAGACATCCATATCGGATGCCGCGAACTGACGAATCCCGAGGCGCGCCTGGCCGACATGGACAAGCTCGGCGTCGAGCTGCAGGTGATCTACCCTACGCTGTTTCTGGTCTATCTCACGGACGATCCCGCGCTGGACGTCGCCCTGTGCCGCGCCTACAACCGATATCTGGCGGAGGCGTGCTCGAAGGGCAAAGGCCGGTTGAGTTGGATCGTGGTCCCGCCGTTGAGATCGATTGAAGAGTCCGTCAAGGAGATTCACTGGGCGAAGGAGCATGGCGCGGTCGGCGTGTTTTTCCGCGGGCTCGAAGGGGACAAAACCCTGGACAACCCCTACTTCTTCCCGGTTTACCAGGCCGCCAACGATTTGAACCTGCCGATCTGCGTTCACACGGCGATCGGCAACTCGACGCTGCTGAATCTCGTGAATGTCGAGCGCAACCACAGTTTTCTGGCGAGCCGGGTCCTGCCCCTTGTCGCATTCCGCGATCTTGTGGCGAACAAAATTCCCGAGATGTTTCCGAAATTGAGATTCGGCTTTATCGAAGCATCCGCCGGCTGGGTGCCCTTCCTGGTCCACATTCTCCGAAGACTGCTCCGCGACCGCTGGAAGTACGCGACCAGCGCCGACCTTTTTCGCGAGTACAGACTCTACGTCGCCTGCGAGGCCGACGAAGACGTCGCCTACCTGGCGCGCTACACCGGCGACGATCATCTCATCATCGGCTCCGACTACGGCCACAACGACCCCTCCGAGGAGCGCAATCTCGTAGCGACGATGCGCGCGCGCGAGGATATACCGAGAGCGCTTACCGAGAAAGTTCTTTGCGACAACGCGCGCAGACTGTACCCGTTGTAATCAGTCGGGGGCTATCGGCGGGTCCGTCAGCGAAGGCGCGTTCATACGTGCGTTCGCGCGATCTTATCGCTTTCCAGCTGAAGGGTATTCGCCAGCTTGATAGCGTGACCCTCTCCATCGACTACGGAGTAGGCAATGAGTTCCCCAACGGTACAGCGTGTCAGGCCGCACTCGGTGCTGAACAGGGCGAGAGCATAGAAGCCGTTCTCCGGGTTGTTATACAACGCCAGAACGTGGCGCCCTCCGATCAGGAGCGCGGCGCCGGGGACAAACACAAAACCTTTGAGCAAGTCGGGCGGCTCCTCGGCCTCAACGACTAACGATGGGACGCCATAGAGAGCGCTCTCCTCGCCCCTCCCTATTTCAGAGAACGCCGAAGCAGCCAGAAAGACAGCAACAGCGGCGATACGGATAAGCATGGTTTTTATTCTTTCCCGTCTCTGGCTGAGCTTTCTTGTTTCCATTGTTCGGCTCCTTTCCCGTGCGCACAAACACTCCCAAAGATATGCCACGCCATCCCTCATGGAATAGGAGCAACCGCCGTGCCAATACAGAAACACCTAATGAAATCGGATACTTTAGAAAATCGCCCGGCTAGAGGTAAGGAAAAACTAAGCGGGGAGGGAAAGGTTTACGCACGGCCGGCGGGGCGACCGTTGTGTGGCACTTTAGCCTCTAACGGTCTCCCTGCGGAGTGAAGATTGATTACCGTAACAGCACCAAAATCCAAACAACGACCGCGAGCACTATCGCGCAGAACACCGCTGCCGATCCAAGGTCCTTCGCCCTGCCGGATAGTTCGTGTCGCTCAGAGCCGACGCGATCAACCGCCGCCTCGATTGCGGAGTTCACAAGCTCGACCACGATCACGAGGAGACAACTGCCGATCAACAGCGCGCGCTCTACACCGGTCTCTCCCACCCACAAAGCCACCGGTATCGCCACGACCAGAACGGCCAACTCCTGGCGAAACGCCTCTTCATCCTGTACCGCGGCCCGGAGGCCGGCCAGGGAGTAGCCCGTGGCCTTTATCAAGTGCTCGAAGCCTCTACTGATCCAATCCCACATAACTCATGTCGCTCCGCTCAACTGAAGTTTGCTAAGCAGCGCGCCCAGCGGGCCGATGTCGATCGGCACGCCATCCCGATAAGCGATGGACTCTCCTGAGTAAGGGGAGACGCGGGCGCCGGGCGTCAGGATCCCGACGAGATTCAAGGGATCGGCGGCGGAGATTATGACAGGATCAGCCTTCTCTTGCGACCTGCGCACAGCGCGCAAAATATCTATCGCCTCGGGCAGGGCGAACTGCTCGCCGACAAAGCCGTTCACAAACCTTCCGCCCCTGATCTCTCCTCGCGCTTCGAGCTTCCGGTAGATCGTAAGCAGAGTGCGCCACGGAAGGGCGCAGCTCTCGCGCGCGAGTAGCTCGCGGAAGATTACACCGTAGCGCTTGAGAAGCTGGCGCGCGATAAATTCGCTTGACTCTGCAGCAGCCTCGTCTGTCGTTTCCGTAGCGGAGCGCCACAGAGACCACCGCCCGACGGGCATCAGACGCTCCGGCGAACGGCCGCCGGAAACGACTCGAAGCCGCCGTCGTCGCCGCTGCCGCTCGACTTCGGGCATGATCAGCACGCGCAGCCCGGCGATGCCGTCGCCGGTGACGATCCCTGCCGCCACCAGCTCCCACAACGCCTCTTCGGTTTTGATTTTAAGGAGTCCGGTTCCGCGCGCCACGTCGCTTAGAAACGAAGCGCCGTGCCGTTCCAGATAGTCGAGCACGTCGCAGGCCGCCGAAGAGACCGCGGATCGGGCAGCCGGCGCCGTGAGAAAATGGTCGAGCTCTTCGCGCAAAACAAAAGCGATCGGCGCGGCGCGGCCGGGCGAGCGCCTTGGTTTTCTTCTTTTCTCACTCACTCCTTCCCCTTCTTCTACTCCGTTCGATCTCAGCCGTCCCCAGGCGACAACCCCCGCCAGGCACAAATCTTCCAAATCTTTTGGATCGTATTCCGCCACGCGCCCCGGCAAGACGTGCTGCTCCCAGGCCGGCGCCGGCAGCTCCATCCCCTGCAACTGGCCGACGATCTCGGCGACGCCCGCGCGTCCGCGAAGCTGCGTGCCCGGTTGGACGTGCTGCCAGCGGAGAAGGAACTTAATGAAATCCGACGCGCTGACCGGCTCGATCTCTTTTCGGAGTTGGCCCAGCGTTAGGCGATGAATCCGCGAGAGCAGCCCGCGCTCGCACCATTCGATCTCTCCTGTGCCGTTGCCAAGCGCGGTAAAGTTGCCGCGCAAGACTACGCCCGACAGCTCCAGAGCAAGGAGAGCCTGCTCGATTCGGGACGCCAGCAGGCCGAGTTTTGCAGCGAGGGCGGATGGCGTGACCGGGCCCGATATTTCAATCCAGCCGTGTATAACCTTCCGCGCGGCGTCTTCCAACGAGAGTAAAGCTTCATCTCCTTGCGGCAGCCTGGTCAACTCCGGCTCGAAGCGCGCTTCGGGCAACAATGATTTTGCCAACGACAGGCGCTCGGCGGCGACATAAGCCCGGCGGTGCGTGCCGTCGCATACCCATGAGGCCACCGTTATTCTCCCCTGCTCGATCAAGCTCTTTGCCCGGCCCGACCACGCAGGGCCTTCTTCAGCCGGCAAGATGCCGACGGAGAGCAAAAGATCGTGCAGCTCTTCGGCGTCGCGGGTATCCGGCCACGCCTCGGTCCGAACCTTCTCGACGGCCTCCGGACTGAGCACTCCCAGGCCGCGCGCTAGATCGGGGTCGGTGCGTCTGAGCGCCACCGCGCGCGCCCGCCTCTCCTCCAGCGGCGCGTCGTCGAGGAAAGCGTAGGGATTGGCGTTGAGAATTTCGTGCGCCATCGGCGACGGCGCCGGTGTATCTACGGCGGCTACTTGAATCCGTCCGGACTCAATGGCTGCAAGAATTTCTTTCAAGCCATCGACATCCATCGCCTCGTGGAGGCAATCATGGAGAGTTTCATTCACCAGCGGATGATCCGGCACTTCGATGGGGCCGACGCGATTGTCCTGGCACATGAGCTGCTCCGGAAAAACGGCCGCAAGCAGATCCTCGGCGCGCATCCGCTGGAGCGCCATCGGCACTTTTTTGCCGCCGCTGAATCTGAGCAGCGCGAGCGCCCGCGTCGCGTTCCAGCGCCACCGGTTGGTGAACATCGGCGAGGCTAGCGCCGCCTGAATCAGATCTTTTTCCAACGTCGTCGGACGGACCAGGGCAAAAACGTCCTGCAGCGGGAATGAATGTTGCTCGCCGAGCGACAGGACGATGCCGTCATCGGTCGCCGCGGCTTGCAGCTCGCGGTCCCAGGTGACGCAAAACCGCTTGCGCAGCGCGAGGCCCCAGGCCCGATTGATCCGCCCGCCGAACGGCGCATGCAGCACCAGTTGCATCCCGCCGGCCTCGTCGAAAAAGCGCTCCGCGACAACGCAACCAAGCGTCGGCACGCAGCCGAGGAGCGCGTCGGTCTCCCGGACGTAGGCGATCATTTGCTCCGCCGCGCCAGGCTGAACGCCGCATTCCCGCTCCAACCAGCTCACCGCCGCAGCCGGATCGTCGAGTCGCGCGGCAATTTTCACTCTCAGCGATGAAACCGCGGACGACAGCTCGCGGGTACGGGCCGGCGCCTCTCCGAGCCAGAACGGAATGGTCGGCGGCAGGCCCTGAGCGTCTTCGACCCAGACTTTTCCCTGCGAAACGCGACGAATCCGCCACGAGCTGTTGCCAAGCAAGAAAATGTCGCCTGCCAGGCTCTCGATGGCGAAGTCCTCGTTGACCTTTCCGACGAAGGTTTCATCCGGGAACTGGATGACGTCATAGTCCGCGGTGTCCGGAATCGCCCCGCCGTTGGTGATCGCCGCAAGCCGGGCGCCGCGCCGGGCGCGGAGCCGGCCATGAACCCGGTCGCGGTGAATGTAAGCGCCCCGACGCCCTCTTCGGCTGCCGATACCGTCGGATAGTATCTCCAAGGTACGATTGAATTCGTCTCTTGTAAGGTGTTGATATGGATAGGCTTTCTGAATCAGAGAAAAGAGATCTTCCTCCAATATTCCTACCGCCGGCGAACCGTCGCCAGCCTCGCCGGATTTCGCCGCGGAAGCGAGGCTTGCCACAACCGCGACCATCTGCTGAGCCAAAACATCGAGCGGCTTCCGTGGAAGCGTTATTTGGTCCAATTCTCCGGCCCGAACGGCGCGAATCGCAGCCGCGCACTGCATGAGGTCGTCGCGGGTCAGCGGATAAAAAATTCCTTTGGGGGTTGCGCCGAGCCAGTGGCCGGAGCGACCGACCCGTTGGAGCAAGGTCGCGAGGCTGCGCGGCGCGCCGATGTGGCAGACCAGCTCCACGTGACCGATGTCGATGCCGAGTTCCAGCGAAGCCGTCGCAACCACCACCGGCAGATCGCCCGATTTAAGCCTCTCCTCGATTTCCAGGCGCGTCTTGCGCGAGAGGCTCCCGTGATGCGCCCCGACTTTTCCCTCGCCCAGCCGCGCCGTCAACTGATGAGACACGCGCTCCACCAGCCGCCGCGTGTTGACGAAGACCAGCGTCGTGCGATGCCGCTTCACCTGCTCGATGACGCGGTTATAAACCTCGTCCCAGATCGGCTGCGCGGCGATCGGGCCAAGCTCCTGATCCGGAATCTCCACGGACAAATCCAGCGCGCGCCGATGAGCCACATCGACAATCGCGCACTCGGGCCGCCCCTCAGGATCAATTCCTTTAGTTCCGACCAGCAGCCGCGCGATCTCTTCAATCGGTTTTTGTGTCGCGCTAAGCCCGATCCGCTGGAGCGGCTTTTCGGCTAACGCGTCCAATCGCTCCAACGACAGCGCCAGGTGAGCGCCGCGTTTGTCGCCCGCCACGGCGTAGATTTCGTCCACGATCACGGTCTCGGCGGTTTGGAGAATGCGCCGGGATTTCTCGGCAGTGAGCAGAATGTAGAGCGACTCTGGAGTCGTGATGAGAATGTGCGGCGGCCGCTTGACCATGAGACGGCGCTCGCCGGCGGGCGTGTCGCCCGATCTGACCGCGACCCGTATCTCAGGCAGCGCGAGCCCTTCGGTCAACGTGAGAGCCGCGATGGCGGCGAGAGGCTCGCGCAGGTTTTTCTCGATGTCGTTGCCCAGCGCCTTGAGCGGCGAGACGTAAACGACGCTGGTTTGGTCCCGGAGCGTTCCGGCTATCGCCCGTTCGAGGAGCCGGTTGATGGACCAGAGGAAAGCGGCGAGCGTCTTGCCCGACCCGGTCGGAGCGGCGATCAGGGTCGCCTCGCCCGCGCCGATATGTTTCCAGCCCCTCTCCTGCGGCGGCGTCGGCCCGGCGAAGCGCTCGGCAAACCACCGCTGGACAAGAGGATGAAAAGACATAGAGGATGGGAGTTAGCGGTTCGGAATTAGGAGTTAGGCCTTCGGAGTCGGAAAATGAAAACCGGTCTTCTCCTCCCCAACCCCTAATCCCCAATTCCTAGTTCCTAGTAAATAATGCCGCCCAGCCTCTCCCACCGCACCCAGCGGTCGTGACCGTCCCACGACCAGTAGATCAGGAATGCTTTTCCTTTGACGTCCTTCAAGTCGACGTAGCCCCAATAGCGGCTGTCGAGGCTTTTGTCCCGGTTGTCGCCCATGACGAAGATGTGATTTTCGGGGACGCGCTTGGGTCCGTAGTCGTCGCGGGCCTGAAGGCCGCCAAGGCCGTTCTCCCCCTCGAAATGGGCGTGCGGGTCCTCGATCTCCCGGCCGTTGATGTAGACCTTCTTCGCCCGGACCTCCACCTCGTCGCCGGCGACGCCGATCACCCGTTTGATGAAATCCTTGGAGCGGTCTTCCGGATAGATAAACACGACGACGTCGCCGCGCTGCGGCTTGCGGTATTCGACCAGGTACTTGCCGCCCAGCGGAATGGGAATCCAAAATATATCCTCCGGGATGCGCACGCCGTAGCTCAATTTGTTCACCAGAATATGGTCCCCGATCTGCAGCGTCGGGATCATCGAGCCCGAAGGAATCTTGAACGCCTGCACGATGAAAGTCCGGATAAATATCGCCAGCAGCAAGGCCATGCCGATGGCCTCGGCGTACTCGCGGAACGTCGATTTCGATTTTCTGTTTTCTTCAACCACCTCGAAAAATCCCCTTTCCCTTCCTGTCGTCATTCCAGCTTCAAAGCGGCGAGGAACGCCTCCTGCGGGATCTCCACGCGCCCCACCTGCTTCATTCTCTTCTTGCCTTCCTTCTGTTTCTCCAGGAGCTTCCGCTTGCGCGTGATATCGCCGCCGTAGCATTTCGCCGTCACGTTTTTCCTGAGCGCCTTGACGGTCTCGCGCGCGATCACGCGGCTGCCGATCGCCGCCTGGATGGCGACCTCGAACATCTGGCGCGGGATCAGCTCCCGCATCCGCCGGGCGAGATCGCGCCCGCGCTGATAGGCGTGGTCCCGATGAATGATCATCGACATGGCGTCCATCACCTCGCCGTTGATGCGGATGTCGAGCCTGACCAGCTCGCTCGCCCGGTATCCCGCCACCTCATAATCCATCGAGGCGTAGCCGCGGCTGAGCGATTTCAGGCGATCGTAGAAGTCCACCACGATCTCGTTGAGCGGCAGCTCGTAGGCCAGCAGCACGCGCGTCATCCCCGGGTAGCGGATCTCCTTCTGCGTCCCCCGCTTCTCCTCGCAAAGCTTGAGCACGCCGCCGAGATATTCCTGCGGCAAGTGGATCGCCGCCGTGATGACCGGCTCTTCGATCCGCTCGATCTCCGATTCTGCCGGGAGTTTGACCGGATTGTCAATCAGCAGCGTTTTGCCGGCCAGCGTAACGACGCGGTAGACGACCGTTGGAGCCGTGGTGATGAGGTTGACACCGTACTCGCGCTCCAGCCGCTCGCGCACGATGTCGAGGTGAAGCAGGCCGAGAAAGCCGCAGCGAAAACCGAATCCGAGCGCCTGCGACGTCTCCGGCTCGAAGGTAAAGGAAGAGTCGTTCATCCGGAGCTTCTCCAGCGCGTCGCGAAGCGCCTGATACTGGCCGGAATCGGTCGGGTAAATGCCGCTGAAGACCATTGGCTTCAACGGCTTAAAGCCCGGCAGCGCTTCGGCCGCCGGCGCATCGTCGGTCGTAATAGTATCGCCGATCCGGGTCTCGCCGATCTCTTTGATCCCGGCCATGAGAAAGCCGACCTCTCCGGCGCTCAGCTCCGGCGTCTCCACCGGCGCGGGGGAAAAGATCCCAAGGCGCGTCACCTCGAACGCCTTGCCGCTCCACATCATGCGGATGCGAGTTCCCTTGCGCACGACGCCGTCCCTGACCCGGATGACCACCACCGCGCCGTGATAGGGATCGAACCAGCTGTCGAAGATCAGCGCGCGCAGCGGCGACTCGGGGCTGCCCTTTGGAGGCGGGAAGAGCTTCACGATCCCTTCGAGAATCTCTTCGGTCCCGATCCCCTCCTTGGCGCTCGCGAGAATGGCCTGCGAGGCGTCGATGCCGATGATCTCCTCGATCTCTTTTTTCACCCGTTCGGGGTCGGCGCTCGGCAGATCGATCTTGTTGATGACCGGCAGCACCGTCAGGTCGTTGCTCAGGGCAAGATAGACGTGGGCGAGCGTCTGCGCTTCGACCCCCTGCGCCGCGTCGATCACCAGCAGCGCCCCCTCGCACGCCGCCAGGCTGCGCGAAACTTCGTAGGTAAAATCGACGTGGCCCGGCGTGTCGATCAGGTTGAGGGTGTACTCCAGCCCGTCCTTCGCCCGGTAACGCAACCGCACGGAGCTCGCCTTGATCGTGATGCCGCGCTCGCGCTCGAGATCCATGCTGTCGAGAAACTGCTCGGTTTTCTCCCGCGCGCTCACCGCGCCGGTGGCTTCGAGCAGCCGGTCGGCCAGGGTGGATTTCCCGTGATCGATGTGCGCGATGATGGAGAAATTTCGGATGCGCTCCGCGCTCATGAAACCTTCGCTTCCCGGTAGTAGGCGACGGTCTTGGCGAGCCCTTCGTCGAGCGTCGTCTTGGGAAACCAGCCGAGGATGGTCCGGGCTCGCGCGGCATCCAGACAGCTGCGCTCCTGCTCCCCGCTCTTCGGCGGCGCATGCACAGCCGGAATCTTGCAGCCGATCTTCTCGGAAAGCTTCTGATAGAGCGAAAGCACATCCGTTTCCGATCCCGTGCCGATATTCAGCGCGCCGACGTGCGACGACTCGAGCGCCAGAAGATTCGCCGCCACCACGTCGCCGACATAAACGTAGTCCCGCGTCTGTTTGCCGTCTCCGTTGATCGTCGGGGTTTGGCCCGACAACAACTGGCGAGCGAATATCCCGATAACTCCCGCTTCCCCTTTAAGTCCCTGCCTCGGGCCGTAGACGTTGGCGTAGCGGAGCGCGATGTAGGGCAGGCGGTGCGTCTCTTTATAGTAACCGAGATACGCCTCTCCCGCCAGCTTGCTGACGCCGTAGGGGCTTGCCGGATGCTTGGGATGATCCTCCGAAGCGGGAAACGCTTCCTGCTCGCCGTAGATGGCGCCGCCCGACGAGGCGAAGATCACTTTGTTGAGGCCCGTCTTCTTCCCCGCTTCGAGCAGGTTGAGAAAACCCAGGATATTCACCCGCGCGTCGTACGCCGGATCGCTGACCGAGCGCCGCACGTCCATCTGCGCCGCGTGGTGATTTAAAACGTCCGGCGAGATATGAGCGATCAGATCGGCGGCGCCCGCGTCGAGAATGTCGAGCTGGTGAAAATGGGCCTTGGGATTCAGGTTGCGGCGATCTCCGGAAGTCATATGATCGACGACGAAGACCTCGTGCCCCGTCGCGACGTAGGCATCGACGATGTGGGAGCCGATAAAACCCGCTCCCCCGGTGACGAGGATTTTCATGCGCGTTACGCTCGCAGCTTCTCCGTGAAGAATCGGATAGTCTGTCTCAGCCCCTCTTCCAAGGACACCTCCGGCTCCCACCCCAGCAGTTCCCGCGCCTTGGAAATGTCCGGCTGGCGCACCTGAGGATCGTCCTGGGGCAGCGGATGGAACACGATCTCGCTCGCGCTGCCCGTAAGCTCGATGATTTTTTTGGCGAACTCCAACACCGTCATTTCCCGCGGATTGCCCAGATTGACCGGCAGATGATGCTCGACTTCGAGCAGCCGATGAAGCCCGCGGACCAGATCGTCGATGTAGCAGAAGCTCCTGGTCTGGGTTCCCTTCCCGTAGACCGTCAACGGCGCCCCCTCGAGCGCCTGCGTCAGAAAGTTAGGAACGACGCGCCCGTCGCGCATGCGCATGCGCGGCCCGTAGGTGTTGAAGATCCGCACGATGCGCGTGTTGAGCCCGTGAAAGCGATGGTAGGCCATCGTCATCGCTTCGGCAAAGCGCTTGGCTTCGTCATAGACCCCTCTCGGTCCGATCGGGTTGACGTTGCCCCAGTAGTCCTCGCGCTGCGGCCTGACCAACGGATCGCCGTAGACCTCCGATGTCGAAGCCAGCAGGAACTTCGCCTGCTTCGCCTTGGCCAGGCCGAGGGCATTGTGGGTTCCCAGGGAGCCGACCTTCAACGTTTGGATCGGCATCTCCAGGTAATCGACCGGGCTCGCCGGCGAGGCGAAATGGAGCACGGCCTCGAGCCGGCCGTCCACCTCGATATAGTCGCTGACATTGTGGTCGATCATGGCAAAACGAGGGTTCGAGGAGAGCGCAGCGACGTTCTCCCGATTGCCGGTCGAGAAGTTGTCCATGCAGACGACCTCGTCCCCCCGCCGGAGAAAACTCTCGCAGAGATGGGAGCCGATAAAACCGGCGCCGCCGGTGATCAACACCCTAGCCATTTTTTCTGCCGATGGGGTAGTACGCAAAGCCGAGCTTTCTCAGCTCCGCCGCGTCGTAGATATTGCGGCCGTCGAAGATCACCGGTTGCTTGAGGAGTTGTTTGATCGTCTGGAAGTTCGGGCGGCGAAACTCGTTCCACTCGGTGACGATCAACAGCGCGTCGGCCCGGTTGAGCGCGTCGTAGTTGCGCCGGTGGTAGCGGATCCGGTCGCCGAAAATTTTCTTCGCCTCCGCCATCGCCTCCGGGTCGTAGGCTTCGATCCGCGCGCCCGCCTTCAGCAGCGCTTCGATGACCGTGATCGAAGGGGCGTCGCGCATGTCGTCGGTGCGCGGCTTGAAGGCGAGCCCCCAGACGGCGAAGGTCCGGTTCGAAAGATCCGCGCCGAAGCGGCGCTTGACCTTTTTCACCAGGAGATTCTTCTGCGCCTCGTTGACGTGCTCCACCGCCCTGAGCAGCGGCATCTCAAGCTCGGCGTCCCCCATCGCGATCATCGCGCGGACGTCTTTGGGAAAGCACGAGCCGCCGTAGCCCGCGCCGGGGAATATGAAATGAGGCCCGATGCGCCGGTCGAGGGCGATGGCGTGACGGACCTCGTTGATATCCGCCCCCATCTTCTCGCACAGATTGGCCGCCTCGTTGATAAAGGAGATCTTGGTCGCCAGCATCGCGTTGGCCGTGTACTTGCTCATCTCCGCGCTGCGCGAATCCATGACCAGGATCGGATTGCCGGTGCGCACGAACGGCTCGTACAACTCTTTCAATTGCTCGATCGCTTCGGGATCGTCGCCGCCCAGCACCACCCGGTCGGGCTTCATGAAGTCCTCGACGGCGGCCCCCTCCTTCATGAATTCGGGATTCGACAACGCGGCGAAGCGATGCGGCGTCGCCGCCGCGATGACCCGTTTGATCTCTTCCACCGTCCCCACCGGCGCGGTGCTTTTGTTGACGACGATTTTGTAACCGTCCATCGCTTCGCCGATCGCCCTGGCCGTGGCGAGCACCTGCTCGATATCGGCGCGCCCGTCGGCTCCCTGCGGCGTGCCGACGGCGATAAAGACAATCGAGGCGGGCCGCACCGCCGCCGCAAGCTCCGTGGTGAAGGAGAGGCGCTGCTCCTCGATGTTGCGCTGGACCAATTCCTCCAGGCCCGGCTCGTAGATGGGCACCTTGCCCGATTTCAGGGTCGCGATCTTTTCTTGGTCGATGTCGACGCAGATCACGTCGTTGCCGCTCTCCGCAAAGCAGGTCCCGGCGACCAGTCCGACGTAGCCCGCGCCGATGACGGCTAGATTCATCCTTTTCTCTCCTGACTCATGATCTCTTGTACGACGTAAATGGGTTTGTCTTGCGACTCGTGATAGGTCCGGGCCAACATCTCGCCCAACAGCCCCATGGTAATAAATTGAAAGCCGACGAGGATCAACAGCACCGCGAGGAAGAGCAACGGACGCCCGCCGATGGCCGTGCCGGAAAAGAGCTTCTCCCATGTCAGATAGAGGCCGAATAGAAACCCGATCCCGCCGCTCACGAGCCCGATCAGGCCGAAGATATGGAGCGGGCGGGTGGAGTAGCTCAGCAGGAATTTGACCGTGAGCAGATCGAGCAGGACGCGGAAGGTGCGCGCGATGCCGTATTTCGATTTTCCCAGCAGACGAGGGCGGTGATGGACTTTGATCTCGGCGATCCTCGCCCCACGCTCGAAGGCGATCGCGGGAATGAAGCGGTGCATCTCGCCGTAGAGCCTGAGTCCCTTCGCCAAGTCGCGGCGCAGGGCCTTGAGCGTGCAGCCGTAGTCGTGCAGCTTGACGCGGGTCATCCAGGAGATCAGCCCGTTCGCCAGATGAGAGGGCAAGCGGCGGCTCCACAACGGGTCGCGGCGGGGATAGCGCCAACCGCTGACCAGATCGAATCCCTCGTCCAATTTTTTCAGCAGTTCCGGTATGTCCTTGGGGTCGTTCTGTCCGTCGCCGTCCATCGCCACGATGACTTCCCCGGCGGCGTGGGCGAAGCCGGCTGCGATCGCCGCGGTCTGGCCGAAATTCCGCTTGAGCCGCACCGCCTTGAGCCGCGCGTCCCCGGCGCACAACCGGCGCAGCGCCGGATAGCTGCCGTCGGTGCTGCCGTCGTCGACCAGAACGACCTCATAGCTCTTGCCGGTGAGGTCGAGCGCCTGCCGGATCTCTCGAACCAGCGGCTCGATATTCTCTTCTTCGTTAAAGACTGGAATGACGACTGAAAGGTCCATTACCTAGATACCCTGCAACTGAAAAACGCAAAGTGCAAATTGAAAAATGAAAAATGAGGGAAGGAAAATTCCGGAAGCTCGAATCCGGAAGTTTGAATTTTGCATTTTGCGATTTTCATTTTGCAATGCCCGTCTCTAACTGTGAAAATTCGTCAGCTCGACGAAGCGCCGATAGCGCTCTTCGATCTCCGCCGCCGTGAGCGAACTCAACCGCTGCGGGCCGAAGTCCTCGACGGCGAACGAAGCCACGACGCTGCCGTAGACGATGGCGCGCCGCAGTCCCCCCTGGCCCGGCTCGCGCGTCCGCGCAAGCTGCCCAACGAAGCCCCCGGCAAAGGAGTCTCCCGCCCCGGTCGGATCGAAAACCTCCTCCAGCGGGTAGGCCGGCACGGCGAAGATCGCCGAGTCCGAGAACTGCAACACGCCGTACTCTCCCCGCTTGATCAGCACCGTCTTCGGTCCCATTTTGAGAATCGCGCGCGCCGCGCGAACGATATTGTGCTCGCCGCTGAGCAGCCGCGCCTCGGAATCGTTGATCATCAGGATCTCGACTCGAGCCAACACTTTTCTAAGCTCTTTCGGGCTGCCGTTGATCCAGTGGTCCATCGTATCGCAGGCGAGCAGGCGAAAATGCTTCAGTTGATCGACCACCTCCAGCTGCATGGCCGGATCGATGTTGCCGAGAAAAACATAGTCGGTTTCCCGGTAGCTTTCGGGCAATCGGGGGACGAAGCTCGACAACACGTTCAGGTGCAGCTCGATAGTGTCGCGCACGTTCAAGTCCTCGTGATAACGGCCGCGCCAGTGAAAGGTCTCGCCCTTTTCCTTTTTTAGCCCCTGGATGTCGATGCCGCGGCGGGAGAACAGATCGAGGTGCTCCTGCGGAAAATCCTCGCCGATGACGCCGACGACGCGCACGGGGGCGAACAGGCTCGCCGCAAAAGAAAAGTAAGTCGCGGACCCCCCCAAGACGCGCTCGGCGGAGCCGGAAGGAGTCTCGATCGAATCGAACGCCACCGTCCCCACCACCAAAATGCTCACGATCCCCTCACCAGTGAGGAGTGAGCAGTGAGCAGTGAGTAGTAAATGTAAGAATCATCCTTAATGCTTTTCACTCCCTCACTCCCTCACTTACTCACTTTTCGAAAATACTTCCCGATAATCGGACTCAGCTCCCGTACCGTCTTCTTCGGGATCAACCGCCGGTCGGTGATGATCGCGTCCTTCACCGCCGTCGCGCAGCCGCAGGAGCGCTCCGCCGGGATCAGCTCAGCCGCCCGCCGGATCACGCGCTGCGCCAGCTCGACGTTTTGCCTGAGAACCGCGAGTACATGCTCGATCTCGACGTCCGCCGCCGCCTGGTTCCAACAGTCATAATCGGTGGCGAGCGCCAGCGTGGCGAAGCAGATCTCGGCTTCGCGCGCGAGCTTGGCCTCCTGGAGGTTGGTCATGCCGATCACATCAGCGCCCCAACTGCGATAGAGACGAGACTCCGCCCGGGTCGAGAACTGAGGCCCCTCCATGCAGAGATAGGTTCCTTTGGGATGCACTTTGGCCCCTTCCTGCCGGGCCGCCCGATGGAGCGTCTCGGACAACACGGGACAGAACGGATCGGCGAGGCTCACGTGGGCGACGATTCCCCGGCCGAAAAAAGTGGAGGGCCTTTGGGTGGTCCGGTCGATAAATTGATCCGGAATTACGACGTCGCCCGGCGCGATCTGCTCTCTCAGGCTGCCGACCGCGCTGACCGCGATGATTCGCTCCACTCCCAATTTCTTCATGCCGAAGATGTTGGCGCGGAAATTCACCTCCGTCGGGAGCCGGCGATGGCCCCTCCCGTGACGCGGCAGGAAAACCATCTCCGTCCCGCGCAGTTTTCCTCTCACAAAGCCATCGGACGGCTTGCCGAAGGGCGTGCCGACTCGCACCTCGCGCACCTTCTCCAGCGACTCCATCCGGTAAAGCCCGCTCCCGCCGATGACGCCGATGACTTTTCCCATCTCTCCCTATCCACCTCAGGCGTAAGGCGTGAGGCCCTTCGACTTTCGCTCAGGACAGGCTCCGGCGTGAGGCGTGCCCCGCCTCTCCATCTGCTCACTGCTCACTATCTCACTACTCATTGCCTGGAGCTGGCCGCAGGCCGCCTGAATGTCGTCCCCGCGCGGCCGACGCACGTTGATCTGATACCCTTCGGCGTGGAGCCAATTCTGAAACGCTTCGACCTCCTCCTGCGCCGGGCGCTCAAAGCGGCTGCCCGGATGCGGGTTGAAAGGGATCAGGTTGATTTTGGAACGAATGCCGCGCAGCAGGCGGGAGAGCCGCCGCGCGTCTTCGGCGGTGTCGTTCACCCCCCGCAGCAAAACGTATTCGAAAGTAATCCGCCGCCGCTTGGGGATCGGCAGCGCGCGACAGCACTCGATAAGCTCGGCCAGCGAATATTTCCGGTTGATCGGCATCAGCTTCGAGCGCGCCTCGTCCGTCGTCGCGTGAAGCGAGATCGCCAGATTCACCCGCGTCTCGTCGATCAGCCGCTTGATCTGCGGCACCAGGCCGACCGTGGACAGCGTTACGCGGCGCGGCGATATGCCCACCCCGCTCTTCGCGTCCGTCAAGACGTTCAAGGCCTTGAGCGTCTCGGCATAGTTGGCCAGCGGCTCACCCATCCCCATCAGGACCACGTGCGTGATCCGCTGCTCGGCGGGGAGCGTCCGCGCCGCCTCCAGGACCTGATCCACGATTTCACTCGAACGGAGATTGCGCTTGAGGCCGAGCAGCGCCGTGGCGCAGAAGGCGCAGCCCAGCCCGCAGCCCGCCTGGGTGGAGATGCAGAGCGTGAGCCGCCTGGGTTCCGGAATCAACACGCTCTCGATGCCCAGCCCGTCGCTCAGGCCGAGGAGAAATTTTACGGTGCCGTCCCGCGAGTCGTTGCGGCGGAGCGTATCGAGACGGCTGATGGTGAAGCTCTCCCCCAGCGCGCCGCGCAGGGCGGCTGAGAGATCGCTCATTTCCGCAAAAGCGACGGCCCTTCTTTGAAACAGCCAGCGCTGAATCTGCTCCGCCCGGTATCGCGGCTCGCGGCGGAGGCTCAGCCAGCTCTCCAACTCCTCCCGCGCAAGTTCTTTGATATTTGCTTTCATGGGATTCCACGCAAATCGCAGATCGCAGATCGCAAACTTCAAAGCACAAAGCGCCGGAGGCCGAGGAGTTTTAACTTTTGCACTTTGCAATTTTCATTTTGCAACGGCCGTTACTGGCGGCCGCTATGAATCTCTTCCGGTGTGAAAAAGAAGGCGATTTCCCAGGCGGCGGTCTCGGCCCCGTCGGAGCCGTGGACGGCGTTCTTCTCGACGTCCTTGCCGCAGTCGCGACGGATCGTTCCGGGCGCCGCTTTGGCGGGATCGGTCGCGCCCATGATCTCGCGATTCCTCATGATCGCGCCTTCCCCCTCCAAAACCGAGACCAGAACCGATCCGGACGACATATACTCGGTGAGACTCGCGTAAAACGGCCGTTCTTTGTGGACCGCGTAAAAGGCCTCCGCCCGGCTTCGGCTGAGCCGAATCAGTTTGGTCGCCACGATTTTCAATCCGGCGGACTCGAAGCGCCTGAGGATTTCGCCGATCAGGCCGCGCGCCACTGCGTCGGGCTTTACGATGGAGAGCGTTCTTTCGACCATGACTTTAAACCGTGAGGGGTTAGGGGTTAGGGGTAAGGCGTGAGGCGTCCCCTTACGCCTTACCCCTTACGTTCGCTTCCTTTAAGGTTTCCAACATCGTTTGTCCGATAAGCGCCGGTGACGGCGCGGTGCGGATTCCGGCCCGCCGCATCGCTTCAAGTTTTTCTTTCGCCGTGCCTTTGCCGCCGGAGATGATCGCGCCGGCGTGGCCCATCCGTTTTCCCGGCGGCGCGGTCTGGCCGACGATAAAGCCGACGACCGGCTTTTTCATATTCGCCTTGACCCAGGCGGCGGCCTCTTCCTCCGCCGTGCCGCCGATCTCGCCGATCATGACCGCCGCTTCGGTCTCCCGGTCCTCATTGAAGAGCTTCAGAACGTCGATGAAGCCCAGGCCGTGGACCGGATCGCCGCCGATGCCGATGCAGGTGGATTGCCCCAGGCCGAGACGCGTCAGCTGATCCACGGCCTCGTAAGTCAACGTGCCGCTGCGCGAGACGACGCCGACCGGCCCCCGCCGGTAGATATGGCCCGGCATAATGCCGATTTTACACTCTCCGGGGGTCATGATGCCAGGACAATTCGGGCCGAGCAAACGGGGCCGCTTCCCTTCAAGATATCTCTTAACCCGCACCATATCCATCGCCGGCACCCCTTCGGTGATCGATATGATCAACTCCAGGCCCGCGTCGGCCGCCTCCATCATCGCATCCGCCGTAAAGGCGGGCGGCACATAGAGGACGCTTGTATCCGCGCCGGTTGCAGCCACGGCCTGCGCCACCGTGTCGAAGATCGGAATGTCGTCGAAGCGGGTGCCGCCCTTGCCCGGCGTCACGCCCGCGACCATCTGCGTGCCGTACTCCTTGCAGGCGCGGGTGTGAAATTGGCCGGTTGCGCCGGTAATTCCCTGCGTCAGCACCCGCGTGTTTTTATCGACTAGAACGGCCATCTAACGCCTACGGCGCAATGCAAAATGAAAATTGCAAAGTGCAAAAGTTAAATTTCCGGATTTCTGCCATTTCCTATTTTTCACTTTGCATTTTGCAATTTGCCTTTGACTGCTGTTACTATCTTTTCCGCCGCCTCCGCCATCGTCTCCGCCGGCATGATCGCCAGGCCGGACTCCGAAAGAATCGCCCTGCCCTGCTCGACATTGGTGCCCTGAAGCCGAACCACGAGCGGAACCGCCAGGCGCACTTCGCGCGCCGCATTCACCACCCCTTGAGCGATCACGTCGCAGCGCATGATCCCGCCGAAGATATTCACCAGCACGCCCTTCACCTGTTTGTCGGAGAGCAGAATTTTAAACGCTTCGGTGACTCTCTCCTGCGTCGCCCCGCCGCCGACGTCGAGGAAGTTGGCCGGCTCGCCGCCGTATTGCTTGATGATATCCATCGTCCCCATCGCCAGACCCGCGCCGTTGACCATGCAGCCGATGTCGCCGTCGAGCGAAATATAGGAAAGGCCCAGCTCCGACGCCTGATATTCTTTGGGGTCTTCCTCGGTCAAGTCCCTGAGCGCTACAATTTCCGGGTGGCGGAAAAGCGCGTTGTTGTCGAAGTTCATCTTCGCGTCCAACGCCAATACTTTTCCCTCGCGGGTTACCACCAGCGGATTGATCTCGGCAAGCGAGCAATCCAGCTCGACGAAGGCGCGGGCGAGTCCCTGGACCAGCGAGACGAACGCGCCGACTCTCTCCTGCGCGAGTCCGAGCGCGTAGGCCATGCGTCGCGCCTGGAACGGCTGCAGCCCGACCGCCGGATCGACGACCTCTTTGAGAATTTTCTCCGGGCTTTTCTGCGCCACCTCTTCGATCTCGACGCCCCCTTCGGCGGAGCCGATGACTGAGACCCGCGAGACCGCCCGATCCAACACGACCGCGAGATAAAGCTCACGCTCGATGTTGAGCCCCTCTTCCACCAGCAAGCGCCTCACCTCGCGTCCCTGCGGCCCCGTCTGATGCGTAATCAGCTTCTTCCCCAACAGCCCGGCGGCGACCGCCTCGGCCTCGGCGGGACTTTTCACGAGCTTGACGCCGCCGGCCTTCCCGCGTCCCCCGGCGTGGATCTGCGCCTTGACGACGCAAACACCGCCAAGCTCCCGGGCGATCCGCCCGGCCTCTTGAGCCGTCGTCGCTACACTTCCTCGTGGAACTTGAATCCCGTAGCGCTTTAAAATCTCTTTGGCCTGGTATTCGTGGATGTTCATTTCATTGGAATGGAAAACACGTGAAGGGTAAGGCGTGAGGCGTAAGGAGTGGGACCGCCTAACCCCTCACCCCTAACGACTACTTGTTCATGGAGCGGCTAAAACCCGGTCCATGGCGGCGACCAGTTCTTTGACATGAGAGAGAGATACGTCGAACAGCTTCCGCTCCCTCGGGGTGAACTCGACCTCGATGATCTTCTCTATCCCTCCGGCGCCGATCTGCACCGGCACGCAGAAGTACTGGCCGCTGACGCCGAACTCGCCTTCCAGGTAGGCGGCGCAGGGAAGCACCTCTTTCTTGTCCATGAGGTAAGCCTGGGCCATGCGCACCGCCGCCGAAGCCGGCGAATAGAAGGCGGAGCCGGTTTTGAGCAAGGCGACGATCTCGCCGCCGGCGTTCCTCACGCGCTTTTCGATCTCATCGAGGCGCTGGCTCGAGATAAACTTTTCAATCGGCACGCCGGAGACCTGGCAGCTGCTCCGCACCGGGACCATATCGTCGCCGTGGCCGCCCAGGACCACCGCCGAGACGCTGGCAACCGAAACTTTAAGCTCCTGCGCGATGAACGTCCGGTAGCGGGAGGAGTCGAGAATTCCCGATTGCCCGACGACGCGATTTTTCGGAAAATCGGTGACGCGCTTCATGAGCGTCACCATGGCGTCCAGGGGATTGGTGATGACGATGACAAAAGAGTCCGGCGCGTAAGTCTTGATGCCCTCGGCGACCGCCTTCATGATCTTCGAGTTGGTGCCCAGCAGATCGTCGCGGCTCATGCCCGGCTTGCGCACGATGCCGGCGGTGACGATACAAACATCCGCGCCCCGGATGTCCTCATACTTCGTCGTGCCGGTGATCTGGGCGTCGAAGCTCTCGATCGGAGCGGACTGCAAGAGGTCGAGCGCCTTGCCCTGCGGCAGGCCGTCGATCACGTCGTAGAGCACCACGTCGCCCAGGCCCTTGAGCGCCAAGAGATGGGCCATCGTCCCGCCGATGTTGCCGGCGCCGATCAAAGCGATCTTCTTCCTCGCCATGGTCTTCCCCTCCCCCGAAGAGTTTATTGCGTTTATTGGGTTTCTTGAGTCTTTTGGGTTTAACCCAACGAACTCAATCAACTCAATGAACCCAACAAACTCAACAAACCCAATGAACTCAAC
>MGSS01000062.1:24728-27337 GCA_001798595.1 Deltaproteobacteria bacterium RIFCSPLOWO2_12_FULL_60_19
AAACCCAACAAACCCAACAAACTCAATGAACCCAACAAACCCAACAAACCCAATTAACTCTTTTGCTTACATATTGTTGATAATCGCCTCGCCAAACTCGGAGCACTTGACCAGCCTCGCTCCGGGCATGAGGCGCTCGAAGTCGTAGGTGACGGTCTTTTTGGCGATCGCCCCTTCCAGGCCTTTGACGATCAGATCGGCGGCTTCGGGCCACCCCATGTAGCGGAACATCATCTCGCCGGAGAGGATGACCGAGCCGGGGTTGACCTTATCGAGGTCGGCATACTTCGGCGCGGTGCCGTGCGTCGCCTCGAAGATGGCGTGCCCGGTGACGTAGTTGATGTTCGCTCCGGGCGCGATACCGATGCCGCCCACCTGCGCGGCCAGCGCGTCGGACAGGTAATCGCCGTTCAGGTTCAGCGTGGCGATCACGTCGTAATCCTTGGGGCGGATGAGCACGAACTGCAGCGTCACGTCGGCAATGGAATCTTTGATAAGCAGCTTGGACTTCCACTTGCCGTCGCCGTGCGTCGGCCAGAGCTTCAGCGCTTCTTCGACTTCCTTTTTGATATCGTCCTGCTGGCTGGGAGACATCATGTCGAAGCCGGGATCGATCGCCTTGGCGTTGTCCTCCACGCTAAGGCCGGGCTTTTGTTCTTTGTTGCCCAGTATCCAGGTCTCGCGTTCGGTGACGACGTCGTTGCGGAACTCGCGCTTGGCGAGCGCGTAGCCCCAATCCTTGAACGCGCCTTCGGTGTACTTCATGATGTTGCCTTTGTGGACGATATTTATGTTCTTGCGTTTGTTCGCCAGCGACCACTTGATCGCGGCGCGGACCAACCGCTCGGTGCCCTCGACGGAAACCGGCTTGATCGCGATGCCCGATGTTTCCGGGAAGCGAATCTTCGCGTACTCTTTGGAAAAGTTTTCCTTTAGCAGGGACTTGAACTTCTTATTGTCTTCCGTCCCGTTGATAAACTCGATGCCCGTGTAAATATCCTCCGTGTTCTCGCGGAACACGACCATGTCCACGAACTCGGGATGCTTCACGGGAGAAGGCACGCCGTTGTAATAGCGCACCGGGCGAAGGCAAACGTAAAGGTCGAGTAATATGCGAAGGGTTACGTTCAAGGAGCGAAAGCCGCCGCCGATGGGAGTCGTGAGCGGACCTTTGATGCCCACCAGAAATTCCTTAAAAGCCTGGACCGTCTCATCGGGCAGCCAGTCCTTGAACATCTTAAAGGACTTCTCGCCCGCGTATACTTCCATCCAGCGGACCTTGCGCTTGCCCTTGTAGGCCTTCTCCACCGCGGCGTCGAACACGCGCGCCGAAGCGCGCCAGATGTCGCGGCCGGTGCCGTCCCCTTCGATAAAAGGAATGATCGGATTGTCGGGAACGGTGATTCCCTTGCTCGGCGCCAACGTGATCTTGGCGCCATCCGTCGGTACTTTAATGTGCGTATATTGTGCCATGGCTCTCCTCGCGAGTAACAAATAGCCTAAGGGGGCGCGCTCCGTCGTTGCCGTGACCCCTTAGGCTATCTCAATTACCCGAAAACGTTAGAATTGTTTTAGTTTTTAGCCGATACGCGCAGGAGAGTCAAGGCGGCCACGCTGCAACCCACCGCCGGTTTTAAGCGCGATTATATACTTGACTCAAGGCCCTATATTGCCTACTCTGTGCTAAAAGAGCATAGAGAGGTGCGAAAATGGGGAAAGCTCTGTGGGATATTCTTAGCAATATATTGGGCGATACGGTCGCTGATTGGTTGCGAAATAATAAATCTTTCGGATGGGCAACCATGACCGGGCTATTTTTTGGTTTGTGGTCATGGTTTGTTTCTCTGCCGCTACCAGCAGCGGGACTAATTATATTATCATCTTCTGTTCTTATTTGGACGTTCATTGAATATCTTCGGCGACGAAATTATTCGAGGAGAAATCAAAGTAGCATCGAACAAACAAAGCCCATACCAAAAGCCGTTACGAAGGAACCGGAGATAATTTTCGATTGCCCCCTTCAGGGGGCTGATATGGATCAACACTGGTTTCTATCCTGGTGGCATATTCCCGTTTCGCTTGAGACAATCCCAAATTCGAGCATCACGAGCTATGAACATTGTACGGCAAAATTACGAGTAGAAAGAATCTATTCAGATGGGGAATATCTAGTTGAAAAGCCGAAAACCCACGATATGCGATGTCGCTCTAGAGATGGAGCGGTCGTAGAATTCGCGCTACGCATGGGGGATGAATCCAAGCAAATCCCCATAACCCGAAGAACGGAAGAGGTTCCGCAAGATAGACAGAAAGAATTTAACTCTTGGGATCAGCAGATTACCGACGATCAATTTTTTCTTGGGCAGGTTAATGGATTATTGCCGGGTCGTTATGAATTAACACTTGAAATTAGGAATTCCGATTATAACAAAACATGGTCCAGTCCGTCCTATATACTGACCGTGCCGCAAGGGGGAGATGGCGGGAAAAGCAATGGCCATTTTATTTTGAGCAAAAAGGCGGATTCTTAGGCGGTTAGTTTCGCATATTCCAGATTCTTCGACTCAATGAGTTTCCGCATGGTGTCCCTGAACAGATACGGATTCTCC
>MGSS01000063.1 GCA_001798595.1 Deltaproteobacteria bacterium RIFCSPLOWO2_12_FULL_60_19
TCCTTGCCAGCCCCGGCGTGGGTATTAACGGCTTGGTCGCTGGCAACTTTCACTTCAGCGCTTCCGCAGGTTCAGCCTCTACGGCTATTGCCCGGAATCTCCCTCTTAAAGTTGTGTTGGTCAATACGTTTAAGCCGGCGTTTTGGATCTATGCACGGGAAAATATCAAGAGTCCATTGCAGCTAAAGGGCAAAAAATTGGCGGTTTCGTCGCTTGGAGGCCTCTCTCATACACTGGCAAGGCTCGCTCTCAAGAAGGCAGGACTGGATCCAGATCGGGAGGTTGTGATGATCGCCGCCGGGACGACGGACATTCGGCTTGCTGCCTTGAAGAGCACTGCGGTGGATGCAGCGGTTCTGAATGCCCCTGGAAAATTTAAGGCAAAGAAGGCGGGCCTGAACGAAGTCCTCTTTATCGGGGAACGGGTTGACGCCCTCAGTGGTGGCGTTGCCACAACGAGCGAATTGATCCAGACACGGCCGGACACGGTCCAAAGATTTGTCACGGGCGCCCTGAAAGGGCTCAAATATTTCTTGTCGAACCGCGCGGGATCGGTCCTTTTCATGATGAAGTATATGAAAGTAGATACGGAGATGGCGGAAGAAGTCTATGAGATGAGCATCCCGATGTTTACTGAGGCAGGGACGGCCGGAGATGATTTCATGAGAAACGAAGTCCAACTTCAAGCAGGGGTCCTGGGTCTGAAAGAGGTTCCTCCCTTCGATCGGCCCTTTGACTTGACCTTTGCGCGCAGGGCCAACCAGCTCCTGAGGAGCTGGAAGCCACAGTAGAGAAGTGGCGCAGGGAAGGCGTGACTAAAACGGAGCATCATTATGACCCAAGATCATGAAGAGAGCGATCTGCGCTGCTACCTCGCTGACCTTGAAAAGGCAGGGCAGTTAGTGCGTGTAACAAAAGCGGTAGACCCACGGTACGAGATCGCCGGGGTGATGGTCAAGGCAGCGCAACAGGGGAAGCCCGCCCTATTGTTTGAGGATGTCAAGGGTCACAGCATCCCGGTAGCAGCTAATCTCTGCGCCTCTCGGGAGCGTCTTGCCCTTGCTTTAGGGGCCTCCAGCGAAACAGCCCGCGATGTATACCGGGAACGTATCAGCCGGCCTTTGCCCGTGGAAGTGGTGAGCAGCGGACCCTGTCAGGAGGAGACACTCTCCTCCGTCGATCTCAGCCGTCTTCCCATTATCACTGCTCACGAGCTGGACGCAGGTCCCTATATCACGGCCGGGGTCGTCATCGTCAAAGATCCACGAAGCGGCGTTTACAATGCCTCATTTCAGAGGGTCCTGCCTCTCGGCAAAGACCGGGCCGCCATCTATATCGGGGCCACCAGCGATCTCATGCGTTGCTATCAGGAATCGGGGGATCATCCTCTGCCAATCGCTATCGCCATAGGGCTCCATCCCGCGTTTCTTCTGGCCGCGGCGGTAAAATTTCCCTTTCACGTGAATGAGCTAGAGGTTGCGGGGGCATTGCGTCAACAGCCAGTGCGTGTGGTCAGGGCTGTGAGCGTGCCTCTGGAAGTGCCAGCCGGCGCGGAGATCGTTCTCGAAGGGAGGGTTCTTCCCAAAGTGACGGCGCCCGAAGGACCTTTCGGCGAATACACCGGATACTATGGGGCCGGCTCCATGGCCCCCCGTCCTTCTCAGGTGATTGAGTTCACGGCCATGACGCATCGCCGCCGCCCAATCTACCAAGCCCTGACCACCGGCCCCACGCCGGGCCACGAGAGCTCCTATCTTAGTTGCCTCGCCAAGGAAGCCATTGTGCTTCAGGCAACGATGGCTGTCTCTCCTGCAGTCGAGGCGGTGAACATCATGCTCTCTCGTTACATCGGTGTCATTCAGGTTAGTGAAAAGAGACGCAAAGGAGATATATCCCAGATTATAGCTGCTGCCTTCAGCGCTATGGAATATTTAAAATATGTCATCGTGGTAGATGAAGACGTTGACATAGATAGTTATAGCGATATTTTTTGGGCCATCTCAACTCGCGTGGATCCAGGCAAAGACATCCTTGTCTTTCCCCAAATGCGCATGGAGCCTCTGGACCCGTCTACGGAAGGCACGTGCGACAAGATCGGCATCGACGCGACCGTTCCGCTGGATCGCAGAGAAGGATTCACGCGCACGAAAATCCCGAATTGCGAGAGCTTGAACCTGGATGATTATTTGCCGTGATCAAGGCGATGGCTGAGAGACTTAACGAGATCAAGGAAAGGGTCGCGCTCGGGGTTCGCATCCTGGCCCATCAGGGGGTTTTCCCCCTGGCCTTGGGACATGTCAGCGAAAGGGTCCCAGGGGAGGATCTGATCTGCATCTTATCCGGAGAGGTGCATGACGTGGGCGGCACGTTGGACAAGGTCGGCCCGGCGGAGATCGTGGCGATCGACCTCGACGGTGAGTTAGTGGAAGGGAAGATGGAGCCGCCTGGAGAACGGTTTATTCACACGGAAGTCTACCGCTCTCGCCCGGAGATCCGCGCAGTTATCCATGCTCATCCCCCTATAGCCGTTGCGCTGAGCGCGGCTGGCCAAGAGATTCTTCCCATCACTGCCCGGAGCGCTCTATTTGCTCCTCGCGTGACGATTTTTCCTTATCATGGCCAGGTGGATAATCCTTCTGTGGCCGCCAAGGTAGCCGCGGCATTGGGGAAGGCGCGCGCGTTGGTCTTGCGAGGTCATGGAAGTGTCACGGCCGGAGAGAGCATTGAGGAAGCGTGTGTCCATACCCTTACGTTAGAGGAGACTGCCCGTCAACAGTGGATCGCCGCCGCCTTCGGGACACCGCGGCCGCTGACTTCCGATAGCGTCTCGGAAGGCGGCAGATCCCCTTGGCATTCCCCCGGGTTTTATCGCGCTGCCTGGAGCTACTATTGTGCCCAGCTACCCAAGTAGGAATGTGCGGAGAAGACACGTGCTAAGGTCAGGAGGTCTCCTATGAGGAACCGATGTGTCTTGATCTTGCTTATCGCCCTGCTCTCTATGCCGCCTTTGTCTGCGGCAGCGGAGCCTGTGCGTTTTGCCTATCCCGCAAAGAGTCTCAACTACCTGCCGCTCATCTTGGGCAAACATAAGGGATTCTATCAGGGGGAGGGAATTGATTTGGAGCTTATCCAGGTCGCCTCTATGATCAGCGCCACGGCCCTCATGACCGGTGATCTTGAATTTTCCGGCGCTCAAGCGCAGGTCATGGCCGCAGCCGCAAAGGGGCTGCCGGTTAAAGTGGTAGGGTTCATTACGGTCAAGCCCTCCTTCTGGCTGATGTCAAAACCGGAGGTCGGCTCCATCACCGATCTAAAGGGCAAGATCGTTGGGACGACCGCCATAGGCTCTTCGACGGATACGCTGGCGCGTTACCTGTTGAAGAAAAACGGCTTGGTTCCGGACAAAGAAGTGACTCTGTTTGCTACCGGAACTACAGCTAACATTCTCGCTGCAATGAAAGGCGGATCCGTTGACGCCGGGATGCTCTCTCCGCCCTTCCACGCCGTGGCAAAGATTTTAGGATTTCGCATCCTCGCCTACCTCGGAGACTATGTAGAGCAATCCCTCTCCGGGATCGGGACCTCAGAGAAGCTCTTGCGTGAGAGGCCGGAGACCGTGAAGAAGGTTCTGCGCGCGACCCTCAAAGGGCTCCGCTATGTTCGTCAGAATCGCGAAGAGTCGGCGGCCTATATCGCCAAAGAATGGAAGGTGGATCGGCCTCTTGCGGAAGAACTTTACCTTTCGATGGTCCCGGTATTTTCGCTGGACGGTAGCATGGGGGAAAAAGGGATACGGGAGACGCTGGAGCGGGAAAGAGAAAAGTTGGAGATCAAGGAGGAGATCCCGGTCACGCGCGTGGTTGATTTAAGGCTGCTCAAACAGGTGCAGAAAGAATTCTAGCGGAGAGCGGTTTTGCCAATATTCAGTCCTGAGAGGAGGTCAGCGTGCGACGTCAACTAACTTTCGCTTGCGGGGATTACGACCGGACTCAAGCATTGATCGATGGGACGGTCAAGCCAGAAGGTCTCGAATTGAATTGGCTCACTCTGCCTCACCAAGAGATTTGGACGCGGATGCTGAATTATTACGAGTTCGACGCCTCCGAGCTTTCTCTTTCCTCCTATATCATTGCCAAGACCCTGGCGAAGCCGCTGATCGCGATTCCTATCTTTCCCGCGCGGGCCTTCCGCCACTCTTACATTTTTATCAATGTGAAGAGTGGGATCAGAGAGCCTCTGAACCTAGTGGGGAAAAGGGTCGGCCTGGCGGAATTTCAGCAGACCGCCACCGTGTGGGTGCGGGGGATCCTGCAGCACGAGTATGGTCTATCTTTGGAAAAGGTTCGATGGTTTACTTGGGTGAAACAGGACCGAATGGAAATCGACATGCCTGGTCATTACGATATTCAAAAGATCCCGGAGGGCACGAGCCCCGATCAATTGCTGATCGAGGGTGAGTTGGATGCCATCATTTGTGCCTCGCTTTTTCCCTCCCTTTTGCGCGGCCACCCCAATGTGAGGCGTTTGTTCGAAAACTACAAAGAGGTGGAAGCCGCCTACTATAGAAAAACGGGTATCTTTCCGATCATGCACACCGTAGCGATAAGAGAAGAATTGTGGCGTGAGTGCCCATGGATCGCCATCAGCCTGTTTAAAGGTTTTCAAAGAGCCAAAGAGATCGCCTATCAGAGGGTCAACGATGTCTCTCCTTATAAGATCAGTATGGCGTGGTTCAGGGAACCCATGAGAGAGCAGCAAGAGGTCTTGGGCGATGATCCGTGGCCCTATGGCCTAGCAAGGAATCGCAAGACTGTCGAAACACTAGCGCAATACCTGTACGAACAGGGGTTGATAAAGCAGAAACCCTCCATTGACGATCTGTTTGCCCCGAACACATTGTCTCTATAAAAGTGGATTCGGCGCGCCGGGATCAACGGGGCGAATGGTTTTGAAAAATTTTAGAAACGGAGAGCAAGGATGAACGAACTTAAAGAGCTTATGGCATCGCTGGAAAAGACCGGCTACCAGAGATGGATGAGAGGTGAGGGGATTCCAGTCGTAGAAGGCTTCGGCGTGGAAGACGTGCGCGAGATGAAGCTGGGCCCCTGGCGCCGGGTTGCTGGCAAAGGAACTTTCCTCAACCTTTACGGGATGGAAGGAACGACGGGGATGTATGTGGCTGAGATCCCGCCGGGTGGTGCCCTTAATCCGGAAAGGCATATTTACGAGGAGGTCATCTGCATCCTGGCTGGCCAGGGCGCCACAGAAGTATGGCAGGAGGGAGGAGAAAAGCGCATGTTTGAGTGGGGGCCTTGGAGTGTCTTTGCTCCACCTCTTAACGCTTGGCACCGGCTGCTCAACGGAGGCAGGGAACCGGTTAAATTTCTGGCCGTCACCAGCGCGCCTTTAGTCATGGATTTGTACCGTAACGCAGAGTTTGTTTTTAACTGTCCCTTCACTTTTTCCGACCGGTTTTTAGGCGAAGAGGGCTACTTCAATGTAGGGCAGAAACATTATGCCCTGGGCATGCAAACCATGTGGGAGACCAACTTTATCTCCGATGTTAGAGCTATGGGGGTGAAGGATGAGTTGTACGCCAAAGGAGCAGACATAAAGCTGGTACAATTTGAAGCTTCCGGGAATGCGTTAATTGGACATGTCGCCGATTGGCCCACAGGGATGTATCACAAGGCGCATTACCACGGCGCAGGGGCAATCTTGGTGATTTTGCGTTCCACCGGATACACGTTGATGTGGCCGAAAGAGATGGGGATACATCCTTATTCCGACGGACATGGCGGAGAGGTCGTTGAAGTCAAATGGCGTGAAGGCTCTGTCTTTGGACCTCCGGGGGCTTGGTTCCATCAGCATTTCAACGTGGGCAAAGAGCCGGCACGGCAGTTAGCCATCCGATTCGGGAGCCGCCTCTATCCCGTTGGCTTGCATGAGGCCGCCAAGAAAAAATCCGATGGGGTTTATATATCGGTGAAAAAGGGTGGCACAATGATCGAATACGAAGATGAGGACCCTGAGATCCGCCGGCGCTACGAAGCGGAGTTGAGTCGACAGGGCGTCCCGTGCAAAATGTCTGCGGTCTTTAGTGCGTGCTAAGGAACTAGCGGTAGCCGGCGGGTTTGTCAGGCGCGGCATTACTGAAAGAAGAGCCCGCTAGGCCATCTGATCTCCAGTAAGTACTCGAAAAGACCCCAGATCACGAGGAAAATACTTGCCGATAGCAGAAGGGAAACCCTCCACTTCTCCTTCCCTTCGATGAGCGTGTAGAGCAGGATGAGCAGGGGCAGCCCAATCACCATGCCCAAAAGCCATATGGCTGCGGCTCCCCCAGCGAACCAGCCGAAAAATCCCAGAGTGCGCCAGACCTCGGTCCGCTTCTCCAGCCTGACGTCGAAGACCTCATCCGATTGGTAAGCCTGACTACCTTCTGCTGCCGGTTTCTCCCACGCCACAAGCTCCCTGAAAAGCTGGATCACGGCCAGGATAAAACCAGGAATAGCCACAACATAAACGGACATGAGCTTGGCGATCAGAGGCCATTGCCGACCCACAATGAGCGCCGCCGCGAACAGGGCCAGGAAGAAAGCAGTGAGAAGAGACGAAGCACGAACTTTCAGGGTCAAGCGCGGTCTCTGCGGAACGGATTCAGCCTGCGGCTTCTTCTCCATCCGACTCCAGAGGGTCAAGGCCAGGGTACCCAGAGCAAGGATCAGCAGGATGATCACCGAGGGAAATTGGAGCCATGCGAACCCGTAGCTCGCCACCGAACGGTAGAGATATTTCTCCAACAGCCTCCCCAACACGAAGCCCAG
>MGSS01000064.1 GCA_001798595.1 Deltaproteobacteria bacterium RIFCSPLOWO2_12_FULL_60_19
CTCAAAAGGTGGGATTGTCAAGATAGCAATGGCTGACCCTCGCTACTTGTCAAGCTAGTCAACAACGTCCCCCAGGACGTCCCCTAGGACCGTAGGACGGAGATGGGCCGAAGGAGGAGCCTTTTTAAGGTGATCCAAAGCTGGAGCTGCCCGCTATGATCCTTGACAAGCGTAACCCGAACGGTTACATCTTGCTTAAGTGATAAAAAGCTTCCGGCACAAAGGGCTTCAAAAGTTTTTCTTCGATGGAACCAAGCAAGGAATTCAGCCCAAGCATGCAGAGAAGCTGGCCGACATCCTTGATCTGCTCGACGCCGCAGGGGAAACTAGGGATATGAACTTCCCGGGGTCTGACCTGCATCCGTTGAAAGGCGACTTGCGAGGGTTTTGGTCGGTCAAGGTTTCAGGCAACTGGCGTATTATCTTTCGCTTCGAAAACGGCGACGCGTCTGACGTGGATTACGTCGACTACCATTGACAGATGGGAGAGGACGAAATGGAAAGAAGAAAAAGGGCGCCAAATCATCCCGGCGGCATTCTATGCCGGGAATACTTAAAGCCGTTGGGACTTACGGTGTCTGAGCTGGCGAAGATCCTGGGTGTGTCGAGAAAGACTGTTTCCAAGATTATCAACGAGCGCGGGTCGATCTCGGCGGATATGGCGCTGAGATTATCGAGGGCGTTCAATACAACCCCGCAACTCTGGTTGAACCTCCAGCAAAACTGCGACTTGTGGCATGCGGCTCAAGACTCGGATCGCTGGAAGAAAATCAGAGCCGTTGCCGCTTAACCTTGCTCCCCTCCGACATCGTTGACCTCCGGCTCGGCCGGAGGTAGGGTTGCCTGGCACTATAGCTTCACGCAAGCCTTCAACTGTTATCGGTTCCGAAGCGCCCCCTGGGCATGCCAAGCATCTGCGTTTGTCAACCTAGTCAACAACGTCCCCTAAGACAACCCCAAGCCTTTACTGACTCCACTGACCCTCCCGAAACTACTTTGAGAGCGCAATTGCGATTGCCAGAACTGCAAGCACCGCCACACCGATCATCGAATAAGCCAGAATTTTTAGAGATTTTTGCATTCCGGCGAGCACCGACTGAATCATATGCAATTGGCTGGTCAGATTCTCGGTGATCTCGACCTGAAGCCTTAAAGCTTTTTCGATGTCGTCGAGATGCTCGGTAGCGGTTGGATTGTCGGGGATCTTCGACACCGCCCGGCGCAAAGTCTTCACCAGCGCGTCGGCCGCCGGAATCAGGACCGTCAGCTGTCCGAGAAGCTGCGCGATCGCTACAAGCGGCAATGCCATTTATTCACCTCTTAAACCGGCACGGTGATAGTTGCGGATTTGCGCAATTGAGCAAACGTGACAGCGCATCGATTGTGAGATTACTCCGGTTCCGCCGGCGCTGCAACGAAGCGATGCTCGCATCTCGGCGTTGCGGAAACAAGGTGGGATTGTCAGGAGATAAACGCCTTGCGTCAGGAGGCTTTGCTCCAGGCGGTCTGGCCTTCGCGCGAGAGAAAATAGTCCAGAAAGAGTTTGAAATCGGGGTCAGCTGGCTGCTTGCAATTCGCGTGCGTGGGGAATGTCGTGGGTGTGAAGCGAGCGCACTTGGGAACGTTCCAGCGTCAGCAGGGCGACGGTGTGGCCATCGTAGCCCACAAACTCCACCTCGAAGGCTTCCCCGTTGCCATGCACCAGCACGGCTGTACCCACATCGCCGCGCACCAGCCCATGTTCAGGCTGGTCGCACGTCAAAGCCACGGCGTCCAGTTCATTGATTGTGTTCATAATTTCGGCAACGGATGTGCGGTCACAAAGCGCGGCGCATCACCACTCGGATTAATATACCGTGCGGTGCGAACATTCAAGTTTGTCCTGTCGGCCACGGTGAAACCAAAACGCAGAAAAAACGACGCCTTGCTTCCGCCTGCGGGATGAGCCGGGTTGAGCAAATAATGCGTCACCTTCCGCAGAGAGAATAGACAAGCTGGTCGATCTCGGCCTCCAGGGCGGAAGCATCCGCGCCCTCGGCGCCTCCGTGGTGAGATTATCCCGGTTCCGCCAGCGCTGCAACGAAGCGGTTCCCACACTTCCGGAGTTCCGGAAACGTGGAAGTGACTGGGTATTAGCTCATCTTGATGATTTGAGAATTCTCGAAAGGTAAGATTGTCAAGAAAGCAATGTCTGACCGTATGCCGCGGAAGCAGTGCAACTTGCCGGTTAAAGTCCGGCACGGGGAATTATCGGTACACCCCGTTAGCGAAGATCCGGTTTTGAGAGGCGACTCTCAGGGCTAAGTGGATCGAGAAAACTTTCTTCGGAAAGGATTGCGAACCCACAGGCCGTACTATCAAGGAACCCATAGAGCCTCGTGACTTGTTCAGTGAGAGTGCCGACCCTGTGGTCAAGTGGGGAAGGCCGCCGCCATCTGTGGGGCTAACCGGGAAAAGCAGATGGGCTCTCCGGGGTCGTCGGGACGGCATGTGGGGGAAGCTGCACTGGGTAACGCGGGAGAACTCGCCTGTCGCGGGTGATGACCGCAACGGCTCGGTATAAGGGCAACCGAAGTCGGGGCCGGGCGGGCGAGAAGTCGGAGGGGCGCGTAGTACCGTTGAGGCCGGGTAATGCCGGAAGAGGGAAGGCGCCCTGCTTTCATCAAGTTTCCTAAAGAGGAAAGGAGCGGGTGATTGCCGTGAGGCTTCAAACACCCGACAAGATTCGAGACCTCCAGCGGAAACTCTATCTCAAGGCCAAGAGGGAGTACTCGCATGCCTTGAGGTGAGGATGATCGGAAAGCCGTATGCGGGAAAACTGCAAGTACGGTTTGATGAGGGGGGACAGGACTTCTTGCTATGGGCAACCCTAAACGGGCACGAAGCTGAAAACGGCGGATACAGCCAAGGGTTGACCTAATGAAAGCTGAGCCTGTCCTCTACTCTACCCGCAGTCCGTGACCGCATGGATTCCCGGAGGTTGTCGAGATAGCAGTAAGCCATCGCAGCTCGCAGACGACTATGTTGCGTAGTTGCGCAATTGCGCAAGTACGCAACCGTCCGTTAAGGGATACTTGCTTTGATTTCGGAAAGAAGGCCGAAGAGTTTTCGGGCAAGCTCTTCGTGTTGCTGTACGTTATGCGGAAACAGATCGAATCTCCTGATCTCGTACAGGTCCACGGTTCTCAGAAACTTTCCCGGCTCGAAGGCACTTAAATCGAGGGCTTGAAAGCATGAGCGCTTCTCACCGGCGTTCTCCGTGACAAACACAAGGCAGAGATGGGGCCATTTCTGTTTTGCCTGAATCAACTCGCTCGCTTTCCCCCTTTTTTTCTCCAGCGCGAGGTACTTGACCAGGTTCGACCGGTACTTGACCTCGACCATGTGAGTTTCGTAAACGCCGGGGGAATCGGCGACGACCTCCTTCATGGCGAGGAAGTCGGGAGTGAAAGATTCGTCTCTGCCGGCCTTCAGCATTCCCCGCAGGTCGCTCTCCCGGCCGAAACGCGTCATCTGGAACTTGGCCCGTCGAAAGATGGATTCGACCAGGGCCTCCGCGATGCGGCCTTTGATATCGTTTAAGTCGATCGGCCGTGTGGGCATATTAGCTTCCCCCCGACCTCGTAGTAAAATCAAGATTCAGACCCTGAGCCCCACAATGACGCCTCTACAGCATCCTATTCTACCTTCCACTTCCCGGCCTCAACCTCGCGCCGGATATCCTCAAGCGATATCCATCGGTTGTCCTTGCGCCAGGCGATGTGATCGTAGATGCGTCCACCGTGGCTCCGGCGGTGAGGTTGAAGTCGGCGGCTCGTCACCGTAAATGCATGATTCAGGCTACGAACCCAGGCCATTATCATTTTACGCTCTACAACAACGTCTATGCGTTCGATCTTCATCAGAATCGCTTCTTTGTCTAGTGAGCCGGCATTCTCGAGCGGAATCTCGACTGTGGCGTTTACGTCCCTGCACTCGAATCGCTGGGACACTGCCTTGCCAGGCCCCATCTTCAACGCACCGAGTAGCTTGATCCTACCGTCTGGCTGGGCTTTCGTTGGAACCGAAAAAACCGGTGCACCGAACGAGCGAAATGATTTTAGAAACACGCCCAATTCCTGACCGCGATTGAGTACGGTGACGGGTTCCTTTTTCTTCCACTCGTCCTCGTCGGACCGCAGCCGAGTTCCAAGCTCCCGAAGGATCCTGGGCTCGGTTGTTAACGCTTCCCATAACCACTCTAACTGATTGTCCGCCAGACGGGCCTTCCGCTCGGCGGTAGCTTCCCGGACCGCCTGAGACCAAGATTGAAATGTGACCTTTTGCCGCCCTTTAGCTAGCGTTTCTATCTGAACTCCTCCGATGAGCAGCAGTTCTGCCAAAAACTGCCCGTGCGTGTTAGGAGCGCTTGGATCACAGAACAGAGTCATTGCGTCTTTGCCCTCCTCAGCGCCTCCCTGGTGAGATTATCCCGGTTCCGCCGGCGCTGCAACGAAGCGATGCTCGCATTTTCGGGATTGGGGGAACGTCGGAGTGTCTAGGTCTTGGCTCGGTTTTACGTTTTGAGAATTCTCAAAAGGTAGACCTGTCAGGAGATAAACGCCTTGCCCCACGCGCGTGGGATTTGAGCGGGGCGTTCAGCGCAATAAGTCCATAGTCAGGCCTGAGCTGCCCCTCGCTATTGTCAACCTAGTCAACAACGTTCCCTAGGACGCAGCCGGAATTTTGAGGGGCGAGGCCAGTAGACTTATTTTGCAGAGACGACGTCGGCATCTTGGGTATAGGCCGTGATAAGGGATGTGTTGTTCTCCTCAGGAGTCAGGGTGACAATATCGAGGGGGATCATGAATTTCTTAAGGGTTCTCACTTCCGCGTCTTTCGTCATTGCCGCCCGTTGCAAAATATCCTTATTGCGGAAATCCTCTGAAATGATGACGACGTCAATATCACTTTCTTTGGTTGCTTTGCCTTTGGCTTGTGAGCCGAACAAAATGATCCTTGAGGGGGTCACCCCGCCCTCTTTTAGGCATCGCTCCAAAAACTCAATCGCCGCTTTCACCTTGCGCTTAGCCATTGCAGCACCTGCTTGCTTTGATCCAGCACTTCCTTGGTCTTCTTCTTGTCGTAATCTTTTAGAATTCTCTGGAGGTCATCCGGGTAGCGGGTCGGAACGCTTACCCTGTTGAGCGTGGAAATAAAATCAAACAGGTCCTCCGGTAACGCAAGTTTCATCTTTTCGAGCAAGTAAAGCAAGTTGTGTGTTTTAGGCGGTTCCTTGCCGAGTTTTTCTGCGTAGAGTCCCTTCAAGGCTTTCTCTAGAGATAAATGGCACATAAAGACCGTATACATGTACCGTCCGCCCCTAAACATGTAGTCGGCGGTGTCCATATCGTAATTGGCTTGCGTCAGCCATTCCTCAGGCGCTTGCGCCATTAGTACCTCAGGTGAAACTCCTTAAAAACTCCCTCAATCGGTGGAAATCGAGGTCTTCTGTCTCTGTAGAAAGCAAAAAAATTCTACCACCTTCAGAACCGACTTGCGACTGGAAAACTCCATGTCGGCTCACGTTTGCGGTTCAAGCGCTTCATCGTCAGCAACTTCCCGGCTAGCCGTTCTTTCTCGCAGGCTCTCCTCGATAATGGCGACCTCTTCACGCGTGAGGCCGTAGTAAGGAATAGACAAGCCGGTCGATAGCGGCCTCCGGGGCGGAGACATCCGCGCCCTCGGCGTCTCCGTGGTGAGATTATCCTGGTTCCGCCGGCGCTGCAACGAAGCGGTTCCCACACTTCCGGAGTTCCGGAAACGTGGAAGTGACTGGGTATTAGCTCATCTTGATGATTTGAGAATTCTCAAAAGGTAAGATTGTCAAGATAGCAATGTCTGACCCCGTAGACGTTACCGAAAGATCACGCACTGTGCGAGAAGAAGAAAGGGGGAAAGAAGAAAATTCTTTTCACGGGGAACGTCTGTGCTTCTTGACCTGCGGGCTAATGGGTGACACCCGCTATCAATCCACGATATGTAAAAAGCAAATAAGCAAAGCCTGACATCTCCCCAACGTGCGCGGCTCTCAATCCGATGGAGATGCGTAATACATGGCAACTCACGACAAAGACACTCATCTGCACCGCGCGAGGACTGCTGAGCACGTTCGCCGCCATGATCGCGCCGTGCTCCGTAAAGGCGAACGGAAGATATTTAACGTTTGCCCCTCGTTTCAAGGTCACAGATTGTGATCTTGAACCCGCGATATCCTCCGCTTCAGTGCGCTTCAGCCTGAACATAAAATCCCCGGGGAACTTGTCGATGTTTCGCTTGACCGCCTGATTGAGCGCGCGGGTCTCGACGCCGTAAATCCGCGCCAGATCGGAGGCGAGCATAACTCGTTGGCCTCGGACTAACATGATCGCACTCTCGATGGGGATCGCTTCTCGACCTGCCATAACTGCCTCCTTGGACTTTGCGGCGGAAAACGGGTTCGGCGGAGTGTAGCGATTTGCGGGTAAAGTCGCAAGCGGCGACTCATAGATGCAATAAGCGCGCGGCAACGGGCGCTCGCAAAAGCGCGTGCGGCGCGGGGTCGAATTGCATTCGAAAACCGGGAAGTGTATCGTAATGTCCATCTAACCATGAAACCAACGCTTTTCGAACAGCTCGGCGGCGAGGCGAAGCTGCGCGAGATTATCGAGACCTTCATCGATCGCGTTTTCGACGATCGGATGATCGGTTTTTTTTTCCGCAACGCGGACCGGCGGCGGATCGGCGAGATGGAATATCAGTTCACGGCGAAGTTTTTCGGCGCCGACGTCGAGTATCACGGGCGGCCGCTGGACGAGGCTCATGCCAAGCACCCGATCATGGGCGGGCAGTTCGCCCGCCGGCAGCAAATCCTCAAAGAGACGTTGGAGATTTACGGCGTGCCGGAGCATATCCGCGAGGCGTGGCTCCAGCACAATGAGAGTCTGAGGCCGCTCATCACCAAGGATGCCGGTTCGGACTGCGATCCCGTGGGAGCGCGGGAGCGAGCCGGACTGACGACAAAGACTGCGAGAGAGGGTCGCGCCAGGCGTGTCTAGGGTTGGGGCGAGGGACTGCTGAGGTGAAGCTGCGCGACCTGTACGCCCGTTCCGGGCCGACGTTTTCGATCGAATTTTTTCCCCCCAAGACGGAAAAAGGGGAAGAGGCGCTCTTCAACGAGATCGCCGCTCTCAAATCTCTCCATCCGGCCTTCTGCTCGGTCACTTACGGCGCGGGCGGCAGCACGCGCGACAAGACGGTCGATCTGGTGGAGCGTATCCACCGCGAGTGTGCTCTCGAAGTCATGTGCCATTTGACGGTCGTCGGGCAATCCAAGGAAGAGGTCCGTTCGGTTCTGGGCCGCCTCCAGCAGATGGGGATCGAAAACATGATCGCGCTCGGCGGCGATCCGCCGCAGGGCGTGGAGGACTGGACGCCGCATCCGGGCGGCTTCCATCATTCCATCGAGTTGGTCAAAGAGGCGGCCGCGCGCCGGTGGTTTTCCATCGCGGTCGCCGGATTTCCGGAGGTTCACCCGCGGGCGGAGAGCCGGGAATCGGATCTGCGCTATCTCAAGGAAAAGGTGGAGGCGGGCGCGGACGTCGTGATCACGCAATTATTTTTCGACAATGAGGACTACTACCGCTACGTCGAGGACGTAAGAAAGCTCGGCGTGAGCGTGCCGGTTGTTCCGGGCGTGCTGCCGGTTCTGTCGGTCCCGCAGGTACGGCGCTTTACGGCTCTCTGCGCGGCAAAGATTCCGCTAAAGCTCGAACGCCTGCTGGCGAAAGTTGAGAACGACGAAGAGGGCGCGGTCGCGCTCGGCATCGACTACGCTACCGAGCAATGCGCCGGTCTGCTCAAATTCGGCGCGCCCGGCATCCACTTTTACTCGCTCAACAAATCCCGCTCCGTCAAGGCCATCTTTGCCAACCTCAACCTTTGACATGACAGGCCGTTGAAAGAGACGCATCTCTACCGTGAGCCCACCTGGAAATCTCTCTCCGGGCCGATGCGATACGTCGATATAACGCCGCTCCTAAGAGATGAGAGCAACTCCGAGCTACGCTTGCACCTTCTCGTCCCACGCATCGGCCCTTCGAGAGACCCCCAGGTGGGCTGTGGTCAGGCCGCGGCCATCTTTCTCGCGCCCATCGGCCTCGCAGTGAAAGACGGCGCCCGGTCGGAGAGCCCGCGCATCCGATACCGCCGGTGGGAATAAGTAGCTACCCATTGCGCGGGATCGTAGAGCGGGTGGCGTCTTTCATCGATCTCAATTGAATTCACGGGCCGCCGATAGTAAGGTAAGCGGCATTCAGTAATGCTCCATTGAACGAAACCTCATGGACGAAATCACCGAACAGATGGAGGTGAGGCGGCAGAAGCTCCTCAAGCTCAAGGAGTCGGGACAGGCGCTTTACCCCAACGACTTCAAGCCCGCTCACGTCACCTCCGACCTTATCGCCGGCTACGGCAGTTTCTCGGACGAGCAGCTTCATGCCGTCGAGAACGAATTCTCCCTCGCCGGGCGCATCATGGGGATCCGCTCTTTCGGCAAGGCCTCGTTTTTCCACCTTCAGGACCGCGCGGGACGGCTCCAGATCTACGTGCGGCGTGACCGCGTTGGAGACGACGGCTACGCGCTGTTTCAGCAGCTCGACGCCGGAGATATCGTCGGAGTGTGGGGGCGGGTGTTCCGCACCAAGACAAAAGAGCTGACCATCGAAGCGCGCGGCCTCCGGCTCCTCTGCAAGTGCCTGCGGCCGCTGCCGGAGAAATGGCACGGCCTGGCCGACGTGGAGGCGCGCTACCGGCAACGATACGTCGATCTGATGGTCAATCGCGAAGTGAGGGATCTGTTTCAGAAGCGGTCGCGCATTATCCGTCTCATGCGGAAATTTTTCGAGGAGAAGGATTTCCTCGAGGTCGAGACGCCGATGATGCAGTCGATCCCCGGCGGAGCGGCGGCGCGGCCGTTCACCACCCACCACAATGCGCTGGGCATGGATCTCTACCTGCGCGTCGCGCCCGAGCTGTTTCTCAAGCGGCTGCTGGTCGGCGGGATCGAGCGGGTCTTCGAGCTCAACCGCAATTTCCGCAACGAAGGAATCTCGGTCAGGCACAATCCGGAATTCACCATGATCGAATTCTACCAGGCGTACGCCACTTACGAAGATCTGATCGCGCTGACCGAGGAGCTGTTCGCGCGGATCGCCGAAGAGGTCAACGGCTCGCTCACGCTGACCTACGGCGAGCACGCGATCGACTTGAAGCCGCCGTGGCGGCGGTTGTCGCTTCGGGAGGCGATCGAAGCGCACGGCGGCGCGGCGAGCAAGGATACGGCCACGGCGGAAAGCCTGCTCGCCTTCGCGCGGGCCAAGGGGCTCAGCGTCGATCCGGCGCTGCCCTACGGCAATCTGCTGGTCGAGGTCTTCGAGCAGGTGGCCGAGGCGCATCTGATCCAGCCTACTTTTATCGTCGGCTATCCCCTGGAAGTCTCGCCGCTGGCGCGGAAAAACGATAAGAATCCCGCGCTGGTCGACCGGTTCGAGCTTTACATCGCCGGGCGCGAGCTGGCCAACGCGTTCTCGGAGCTGAACGATCCGCTCGACCAAAGGGAGCGTTTCGAGAGCCAGGCCGCGGCGCGCAAGGCGGGAGACGACACCGCTCACGAGGTGGACGACGACTATGTGCGGGCGCTCGAGTACGGCATGCCGCCGGCCGCCGGCGAGGGGATCGGCATCGACCGGATGATCATGCTCTTTACCGGCGCGGCTTCGATCCGTGACGTGATTCTTTTCCCTCTGCTCAGGCCCGAGCGGTGAAATGCGGAGAGCCGGAGAAGTCGGTTCAAGTCGTTCAAAAAGTTCAAGCCGTTCAAGTTCGGAAAACCACGAGTAACGAAGAATGAAATTCGAGTTTTTCATCGGCCTGCGCTATCTGAGAGGCCGGCGGCGCGAGACCTTCATCTCGCTCATCACGGTCATCTCGATCGTCGGGGTGCTGATCGGCGTGATGACGCTCAACGTGGTGATGGCGGTGATGACCGGATTCGAAGAGACGCTGCGCGACCGCCTGCTCGGCATCAACGCCCACGTTGCCGTGGTCAAGCCGGGCGACCGGCTGGCGGACTACCCGGCTCTCGTCGATCGGCTCGCTGAGGAGCCCGGCGTCGTCGCCGTCTCGCCTTCGGTCTTCGGCCAGGTGATGTTGACTGTGGGAAACCGCATCGCCGGCGTGGTGGTGCGCGGCGTCGATCCGGACCGCGTGAGCGGTGTGGTGGATATCGAGCGCTACATCAAGGACGGCAAGCTCCAGGACCTCAAGCGGCTTCATCCGGTCCGGCTCGACGAAGGCTCCGTCAAGCTTCCCGGATTGATCATCGGCAAGCGGCTTTCGGGGCAGTTGGGCGCGCTGGTGGGGCAGCCGATCCAGGTCGTATCGCCGCTAGGGACGGCCACGGTGATGGGCGTCATCCCCAAGATCAAACGCTTCGTCGTGACCGGTCTGTTCGATTCCGGCATGCACGAGTACGACGCGACGATGGTCTTTATGAGCCTCAGGGACGCCCAGGAGTTCTTCGGTCTCGGCGACACCGTCACGAGCATCGAAATCCGCGTGCGCAACGTGTATGAGGCGCAGGCGGTGGCCGACCGGATCAAGCAGAAACTCGGCATGCCCTATTTTGCCGAGGATTGGTCGCGCCTGTGGCCCAATCTCTTCGCGGCGCTACGGTTGGAGAAGACCGTCTATTTTCTGGTGTTGCTTTTAATGATCCTGATCGGCGCCTTCAACATCATCTCCACCTTGATAATGGTTGTGATGGAAAAACGGCGGGACATCGCCATCCTCCAGTCGATGGGCGCGACGCGCCGGAGCATCCGAAACATTTTTTTGTTCAAAGGCTGCGTGATCGGCACGGTCGGGACTCTGCTGGGGACGCTGTTCGGCTTTGTGATTTGTCTTTTGGTCTCGAAGTATCAGTTTATCGAGTTGCCGAAAGACGTATTCCTGATCTCGACGGTGCCGATCCGTTTTTCGCTCGGTTTTTTCCCTGGGGATATCTTCTTTTTTACGGCCCTGGCCTCGGTCCTCATCTGTCTCCTCGCGAGCATCTATCCGGCGCGACAGGCGGCCAAGCTCGACCCGGTGGAGATCATTCGCTATGAGTAACCTCATCCGGGCCCAAAAGCTCTGCAAGTCGTTTTCGGAGGGCGGGAAAGAGATCCGCGTGCTCCAGGATTTGGAGCTGGAGCTGGAAGAGGGCTGCTCGCTCTCCATCGTCGGGGAGTCGGGGGTGGGCAAGAGCACCCTGCTCCACATTCTCGGCACGCTCGATCGGCCGAGCGGCGGAGAAGTAATCTATCGCGGGAAGGACCTCTCCCAACTGGACGATCGCGCCGTGGCGGAATTTCGCAACCGCGAGATCGGCTTCGTGTTTCAGTTCCACTATCTGCTGCCCGATTTCACGGCGTTGGAGAACGTCATGCTGCCGGCCCTCGTCCAGGGTTGGGGAAGGGAGCGGGCGCGGGAGGCGGCGCTCGAGCTGCTCGACGTGGTGGGGCTCGCCGAGCGGGTCTCGCATCGGCCGGGAAAACTGTCGGGGGGCGAGCAGCAGCGGGTGGCGGTGGCGCGGGCGGCTATTTTGGCGCCGCGACTGATCCTCGCCGACGAGCCGACCGGAGACCTCGACGTCAAGACCGGCGAGGGGATTCAGGAGCTGCTTTTTCGGCTGAATCAGGAGTCGGGCATCGCCCTGGTGGTGGCCACCCATAATCGCCGGTTTTCCGAGAAGTTCGGCGTGCGGATGGAGCTCCGGGAGGGGCGCCTCTTTGGGCTGTGAGCCCGCCCCCAGATTTGGCTTTACAAAAGTTGCCGGATTTGTTAGAAAAAGGCCGTTTACCAAGCCTTCCTTGGGAAGGAGAGGTGTCGCATGGAAAATCAGACAAGCTCTTTTAAAGCAGGCCGTTTACTCCTTCTCGTTTTTTCCTTAGTTCTTTTGTCGCATTCATCCATCAACGCTCAGCAAAATATCCGGCTGAGAGAGGTCAAGATCGAGGGTAATGCCAGGGTGGAAGAGGAGGGCATTCGTCTCCATCTGCAAGCGCGCGCCGGCGACCTGTTCGATCAGGACGTGGTGGAGAAGGACATAAAGTCCATCTTCCGCATGGGTTTTTTCGACGACGTTAAAGCCGACCTCTCCCCCGCCGCGGTGTTGACCTACGCGGTGAAAGAAAAGCCTTACGTCCGGGAGGTGAAAGTCCAGGGCGCCTCGCGTCTGGGAAGAGAGAAGATCGAGACGGCCTTTGGGGTTGCCGCGCGCACCATCCTCGATCGAGACAAGATCGCCGAAGGCGTGGAGCGTGTCAAGAAGCTCTATAGCGAGCAAGGCTACGTCAACGCCCAGGTCGATTACACGGTCTCCGTGGGGGACAGCAACCAGGCGGTCGTGTTATTGGACATCGAAGAGGGCGGCCGGCTGCTGGTCAAAAAAGTCTCTTTCCAGGGGAATCGGGCCTTTTCGGAAAGCGAGCTGAAGGGGCTCATGGCCACCAAGCCGGAATGGTTCCTCTCGTTCATCACCAATCGCGGTATCCTTGACCACGACGTGCTCACCAACGACATGGCGATCGTCTCCTCCCACTACTACGACCACGGATATATCAACCACAAGATAGCCGACCCGGTGATCGTCCGGGCGAGGGACGGGATCGAGGTCGTGGTCCGCGTCGAAGAGGGGGAGCAATTCAAAGTGGGCAAGGTCGAGCTTGGCGGGGAGATGGTCGACGATCCCCGGGTCCTGCTCAAGAAGGTGCAACTGACCTCGGGACAGGTTTTCCGCGGCAGCCGGCTGCGCGACGATCTCTCGATGCTGCAGGATATCTACGCCGACAAAGGCTTTGCGTTTGCCCAGGTCGAGCCCCTCACTAAAATCAATCCGAAAGAAAAAAACGTCGATATCTCCCTGGTGGTCACGAAAGGCCCCCCGGTCTATTTCAATCGAGTCCTGATCTCCGGAAACAACAAGACCCGGGACAAGGTCATCCGCCGCGAGGTCGGCGCCACTGAGCAGGAGATGTTTTCCGCCAATAAAATCAGGGGGAGCCGCAACGCGCTCCAACGCACCGGCTACTTCGAAGACGTTCAGCTTTCGACAAAAAAAACCGACGAGCCCGACACGGTCGACCTGCTGGTCGACGTGAAGGAGGGGCCGACCGGAACGTTCAGCGTAGGCGGCGGCTACAGCAGCGGAGACTCGTTTATCTTTACCGCGTCTATCGCCGAGAAGAACCTTTTCGGCCGGGGGCAGCAAGCCAACGGCTCATTTGACATGGGGTCGAAGCGGCAGGATTTTAAGCTGAACTTTACCGAGCCTTATTTCCTCGACACCTCCCTGAGCCTCGGCTTCGACGGTTATAACACCGAGCGGGAGAATATCGATTACACTTCGACAAAGCTCGGATTCGGGGTCAGCGCCGGCTATCCGATCAGAAAGCTCGGGCTGCCATTCCTTAGGCTCGGACCCGGAGATCCCGGGTATAACGGCGTTGACGTGGTGTACCACCCCTTGATTGAGTATCTGCGCGGCGGTCTTTCTTACAATATGACGCGCGAGAAGATCAACAATATCGACGGCAAGGCCGCGGACGAGATCCAGGACGCCCAAGGGACCTTCTGGACAAGCAGCATCACGCCGAGCCTCGTCTATGACAGCCGCGATCATTTCTTTAATCCGACGGAAGGAACGAGGACCGATCTCGCGGTCAAGTTTGCCGGGCTCGGCGGCGATAGCCACTTTCTGAAGAACGATCTGAAGGCAAAATGGTTTTACACTCCGTTCAACGATCGGAACTGGGGAGGGGCCTATACCTTCGCTATAGGCGGAACCGTCGGATATGGGCTTGGATTGAAAGGCGATAGCGATCTGCCCCTCTTTGAACAGTATTTTACGGGCGGCATCAACTCGGTGCGTGGCTTTACTGAGCGGTCTATTGGGCCGTACGGAACAGTAAGGAGGTGTCCGTCCGGTTCCGCCGTAGTCGTTGGTGTCTGTCGTGTTATTGCTACGAATGCTGTCGTTCCCTTTAACATAGTACAAACGACGGATATAGTCGGCGGTAGCAAGCTGGCGGTCGGGAATTTCGAGTTCATGTTCCCGGTCTACGAATCGTTCGGCTTGCGCGGAGTCGCGTTCTTCGACATAGGGTCGGCGTTCAACTCCTTCAGCTTCGGCGATCTCCGGCAGTCCGCGGGCGTCGGCGCGCGATGGATGTCGCCATTCGGTCCGTTGCGGGTGGAGCTCGGATTCCCGCTCAAGAAGCTGAAGGGCGACGATACGTCGGTGCTGGGCTTCTCGTTCGGCCAGTAGCCGGCAGTTCCGGTAAAATGCATCCGTTGGAGGTGTTCGTGAAGAGGATTATTGCGGTTTTTTTCCTGGCGCTATTTGCCGTGCCGGCCTGGGCGCAGGACAAGGTGAAAATCGGTTTGATCGATATCCAGAGGGCGATCAGCGACTCCCAGGCGGGCAAGAAAGCCCGCGAGAAGTTCCAGGCGCAGGTTAAGAAGACCGAAGCGGACCTGATGCGCGAGAAAGGGGACGTCGAGAAGCTGAAGACGGAGGTCGAGAAGAAGGGCCCGCTGATGAAGGAGGACGACCGCAAGAACCTCGAAAAGGAGCTGCAACGGCGGGTGTTGAACTATCAACGCAACCTGCGCGATTCCCAGGAGGAGCTGCAGCAAAAAGAGCGCGACATGACGAACGAGATCTTGAAGGATCTGGAGAAGGTGGTCGCCGATTTAGGGAAGAACGAGAAATACGGCTTGATTCTGGAGCGCTCCACGATTCTTTACAGCGACTCCGCGATGGACGTGACCACGAAGGTGGTCGACCTTTACAACAGCCGCGGTGCTCCGGCTAAAGCACCCGCCAAGGGCAAGTGACCACGGGTGCGCAAACCCTTTCAAAGCTGGCCCGCCTGGTCGGCGGAAGAGTGATCGGGGATGGAAGCGCCGTCGTTTCGAGAGTGTCGCCGATTGAGGAAGCCGGCCCGGGCGACATAACCTTTCTTGCGCATCCGCGCTATCGTTCTTACCTGAAAACCTGCAAGGCCACTGCGGTGATCGTCGCGGAAGGGGTGGAGGTCGAGCCGCCCGCCGAACCCGGCCGCGGATATCTTATAGTGGCCGAGCCCTACCCGGCCTTCGCCAAGATTCTCGGCTGCTTGAACCCGCCGCGCCGCTACGGCGGCGAGACTAGTCCCCTCGCGAGCGTGGATCCGGCGGCGACTGTGGCGGAGAGTGTCACTATTTTCCCCTTCGTCTACGTCGGCCCGGGCGCGAGGATCGGCCGGGGCACGGTTCTGTTCCCCGGAGTATTTGTCGGAGATGAAGCTCACGTGGGCCGCGATTGCGTGCTGCATTCGAATGTGACCGTGCGCGAACGGTGCCGTCTCGGCGACCGGGTCGTTCTCCACGCGGGCGCGGTGGTCGGGGCGGACGGATTCGGCTACGCCGACGTAGGCAAGGAGAGGATGAAGATCCCTCAGGTCGGGACGGTGGAGATCGGAGACGACGTCGAGATCGGGGCCAACAGCACCGTGGACCGCGCGACGATGGGCCGCACCGTGATCGGAAAAGGCGTCAAGATCGACAACCTTGTCCAGGTTGCCCACAACGTGGTGATCGGGGAGGGAACGATCATCGCGGCGCAGACCGGTATCGCCGGCAGCACCAAGATCGGCCGGCATGTGATTCTGGCCGGCCAAGTGGGGGTCGCCGATCATGTCACGATCGGCGACAACGCGATGGTGGGGCCGCGCTCGGGCCTGCCGCGTTCGGTCCCGCCCGGCGCGGTGCTGGCCGGCACGCTGGAGGCCGCGCCCCGGCGGCAGTGGGACAGGGTGATCGCCCTCTTGCCTCGCTTGCCGGAGTTGTGGAGCGAACTGCGCGATGTGAAACGGAGGCTCTCTTCGAGCGCGCGGAGGGGGCGAAAGGGAGTGAAGGGCCATGCTCGACGTTAGAGAGATATTGAAGCGGATTCCGCACCGTTTTCCTTTTTTGCTGGTGGACCGGATCGTAGAGATCGAGGGCGACCAGCGGATCGTCGGAATCAAGAACGTGACGGTCAACGAGGGTTTTTTTCAAGGCCATTTCCCCGACCATCCCGTGATGCCCGGGGTGTTGGTCTGCGAGGCTATGGCCCAGGTGGCGGCGATCATGGCGTACCAGGTCGGCGGCGACAGCAACGGTAACAAGGTGTTTGTGCTGACCGGTCTCGACGGAGTCAAGTTCAAGCGGGCGGTCGAGCCCGGCGATCAGCTTCGGCTGGAATTGGTTTGTCTTAAGCGGCGCGGGTCGTTTTGGAAGATGAGGGGGACGGCGACGGTGGAGGGGAAAGTGGTGGCGCAGGCGGAGATCTCGGCGATGGAGGTTCCCATCCAGGGAGTCGGATCAAGGTAAAATGCAAATTGCAAAATGAAAAATGAAAGAAGAGATAGGATTTTGACTTTTACACTTTGCAATTTTCATTTTGCAGTGGGTCGAAGACGACAATGACCAAGATCCACAAGACAGCGCTGGTGGATCCGTGCGCGGAGCTGGATTTCGACGTCGAGGTTGGACCCTACACCGTTATCGGTCCCAAGGTTAAAGTCGGCAAGGGCACGCGGATCAAGTCCCACGTCGTCGTCGAGGGCCATACCGCGATCGGCCGCGACAACCTGATTTTTCAGTTCGCGACGGTCGGCTCGGATCCCCAGGACCTCAAGTACAAGGGCGAAGAGAGCCGGCTCGTGATCGGCGATCGCAACACGGTCCGGGAATTCGGTTCGCTCAATCCAGGCACCACGGGGGGCGGGATGGAAACGCGCGTGGGGAGCGGCAATCTTTTCATGATGCATTGCCACATCGCGCACGACTGCATTCTCGGCGATCATAACATCGTCGCCAACGGCGCGACGCTCGGCGGGCACGTGGTCATCGAAGACTACGTGATCGTCGGCGGGCTGGTCGGCGTCCATCAGTTCGTCAAGATCGGGACCGGCGCGATTCTGGGGGCCGGCTCGATGGTCTCGAAGGACGTGCCGCCTTACTGCAACGCTACCGGAGACCGCGCCCGCCTCCGTGGTTTGAACCTGGAGGGGCTCAGGCGCAGAGGTTTTACCAGGCCGCAGATCGACGCCTTAAAAAAGGCCTATCGCATCCTCTTTGACTCCGGACTAAAGGCTAAGGACGCTGTGAAAAAGCTGCGGCAGCAGCTCGGCGACTCGCCGGAGGCGGAGCGCCTCGCCCGGTTTGTCGAACAGTCGCAACGGGGAATTTGCCGCTGACGGGGGCCTTCGTTCAAGCCGTTCAAATTGTTCAAATTTGCCGGAAGGCCGAACCCCCTTGAACTTGTTCCTATGCGAAAGTTGGGACTGATCGCCGGCAATGGGAAATTTCCGCTGCTGTTCGCCGAGCAGGCGGCGCGCGAAGGAATTTCCCTGGTGACGGTCGCCCATCGCGGCGAGACGTTGCCGGAGATCGACGCTCTTGCGGGTCCCGTCACCTGGGTCTATGTGGGCGAGTTGGGCAAGATCATCCGCACCTTTCACGAGGCGGGGGTGACCGAGGCGGTGATGGCGGGCGGGATCAAGAAGGTCAAGATATTTTCCAACTTTCGGCCCGACTTGAGGGGCGCGGCTTTCCTCGCCAGAGTCAGGAGCAGAGACGACGATCGGCTGTTGCGCGGGGTCGCCGACGAGCTCGAGCGCGAAGGGATCCACGTGGTGGAGTCGACGATTTTCCTCTCGCAAATTATCGCTCAAGAGGGGGCGCTGACCCTCCGCTCGCCGAGCAGTGAGCAGTGGGACGATATCCGCCTCGGCTTTCAAACGGCGAAGGAGGCAGGACGGCTGGGAATCGGGCAGTGCGTAGTCGTGAAGAATCGAGTGGTTTTGGCGGTCGAGGCGATCGAGGGGACGGACGCGACGATCCGGCGGGGAGGGGAGTTGGGGAAGGATGGGTTTGTCGTCGTGAAGGTGAGCAAGCCGCGGCAGGATCTCCGTTTCGACGTGCCCGCGGTGGGCGTGGAGACGATCAAGCTGCTGCGCGAGCTCAAAGGATCTGTCCTGGCGGTCGAGGCGGGGAAAACCATTTTGTTGGAGAAAGAAGCGCTCCTCGCAGAGGCGGAGAGCGGTGGCATCGCCGTCGTCGGAGTGAGCGAGAAGGTGCTGGAGGATAGGGGATAAAAGATAAAATGCAAAATGCAAAATGCAAAGAGAGCGTTGCTGCTTAATGTTTTGATCCGTGATGAGTACTGGAGAAGAAATTCCGGTGGGCGTGGTCGGTGTGGGTTACGCCGGGCGGCTCCATGCCGAGAAGTACGCGGCCTCTTCAAAGGCGAAGCTGGTCGGTGTCGTCGATATCGACGGCGGGCGCGCCAAAGAACTTGGCGAACGTCTCGGTGTGCCGTCGATGACCGACTACCGCGATCTCTTCGGCAAGGCCAGGTGCGTGAGCGTTGCCGTCCCCACCAAGCTGCACTTCGAAGTTGCAGAGGCCTTTCTCAAAGAGGGGATCGACGTTTTGGTGGAAAAACCGATGACCGCTACGCTCGACGACGGGCGGCGGCTGGTCGCTTTCGCGCGCGAGGGGGCGCGCGTTCTCCAGGTGGGCCATCTCGAAAGATTCAACCCCGCGATCCGCGCGTTGGAGAAGGCGATTCGCGAGCCGAAGTTCGTCGAGTGCCACCGGCTGGCGCCGTTCGTGGAGCGCGGCACCGACGTCGACGTGGTGTTGGACCTGATGATCCATGACATCGATGTCATCGCGAGTCTCGTTCGGGCGCCGGTGCGGCAGGTCGATGCGGTCGGCGTCCCGGTGCTCACCGACAAGCCCGACATCGCCAACGCCAGAATCACGTTCGCCAACGGTTGCGTCGCCAACGTGACCGCAAGCCGGGTTTCGATGAAGCGCGAACGGAAAATCCGCATCTTTCAGCCGGACGCCTACGTCTCGATCGACTATGACCAGAAGCGCGCGCAGATCTACCACAGGCCGGCGCGAGGCGCCTCGTGGATGGATATTCGCGGCGAGACCATCGAGATCAAAGAGGGCGACGCGCTGGCGGATCAGCTCGATTCGTTTCTGGAGTGCGTGCGGAGTCGCGCGACGCCGTTGGTCAGCGGGGAAGAGGGACTGCGCGCGCTTGAGATCGCGGCGAGCATCAGCGAGCGGCTGTGATGGGCGCTGACGATGCGCAAGGCGCCGCCCGCTCTCCGAGCCCGCGCAATGGGGTGCTGCTTAATCCCACCGGCGGTATCGGATGCGCGGGCTGTTCGACCGCGCGGCGCCTTTCACTCGCGTCCGGTGCCGTCGCCCTTCAAGACTCGCCCCAAGCGCTACGCCGCGTCGCGATCTGTTTTCGTGGCATGGATCGTTGAAGCTAAGGTTTTTAATGGCGGTGAATGAGGTGGGGAACGAGCGCAAGCGGATCATGCTGGTGGTGGGCGAGGCCTCCGGAGATCTCCACGGCTCGCGCGTTGTCCGGGCGTTGCATCAGAAGGAGCCGGCCGTGGAGATTTCGGCGGTGGCCGGCGAGGCGCTCCGAGCTGAGGGCGTAAAGGTCCTGTTCGAGGTCGGCCGGCTCACCGGAATGGGGTTCTCCGAGCTCGCCGGCAACCTGGCCAATCTCTGGCGAGCCTACTCGGTGCTCAAACGGGAGTTGACGGAGCGCCGGCCCGACCTGCTGATCTTGATCGACTTTCCGGAGTTCAACCTGCGCCTGGCGCGGATCGCCAAGCGGTTGGGGGTTCCGGTGTTGTACTACATCAGCCCGCAGGTCTGGGCGTGGCGCAAGCGCCGCGTCGCGGAGATCGCCCGCTCGGTGGATTGCATGGCCGTGGTCTTTCCCTTCGAAGTTCCGCTGTACGAAAAGGCCGGCCTCCGGGTTGAATTTGTCGGCCATCCACTGCTGGAGGTCGCCCGGTCGACGCGTACTCGCGAAGAAACTTTGGCTAATCTCGGTCTCGATCCGGCGAAGCTCACCGTCGCTATGCTGCCGGGAAGCCGCCGGCGCGAGGTGGCCTATCACCTGCCGGTGATGATGGAAGCCGCCGAGCTTCTAGAGCGGGAGATGGCGGTGCAGTTTGTTCTGGTTCGGGCGAGCACCGTCCACGACAGCGGAATGACGCAAGCGCCGGATCAAGCAGCGGCCTGGGTTTCGATCAGCGACGGGGATGTGTATAATGTGCTCCACGCGTGCGACCTGGCCTGGACCGCTTCGGGCACGGCGACGCTTGAGACCGGCCTGATGCTCCGGCCCATGATCATCGTCTATCGCCTCGCGCGGCTGACGTATGCTCTGGCGAGACTGCTGGTGCGGGTGGAGCACGTCGGGATGGCCAACATCCTCGCCGGAGAGAGAGTGGTCCCTGAGTTGATTCAAACGGAGATGACGGCTCGCCGCATTGTCCACGAGAGCAAGGCGATTCTCGGCGATCGAGGGACGCGCGAGCGTATCGTCGCCAAATTGGCCGGAGTGCGGGAGAAGCTCGGCCAGCCGGGCGCCGCCGGGCGCGTGGCGGATCTCGCCCTGCAGTTGATGGGTGAGGCCCGGCTCGACTCATAGAGCGAAGGAGAAAACGTGAAGCAGGTTTGGCGCTTATTCCCATTTGTTAAACCCTACCTCTGGCCCTACTTCGTTTTGTCGTTGGTCTGCATGGCCGCTTTCGGCGGCAGCAGCGCGTTTTTGCCGTATCTCGTGCAAAACGTGTTCGACGACGTCTTCGCGCAAAAGAATGAAGCGGTGCTGGCCTATCTTCCGGTGGTGATCGTAGTCGTCTTTGTTTTTCGCGGCGCGGTGAACTTCGGCCAGAGCTATCTGAGTTCCTATGTCGGCCACGGAATCATCAACGACGTCCGAAACGCAATTCACCGGCACTTCCAGACCCTGTCTCTCTCGTTCTTTCATCGCAACCCGACCGGCACGCTGATCTCTCGCGTCACCAATGACGTGAACCTGGTGCGCGGCGTGCTGACGGATGCCGTGGCCTCTTTTATGCGCGACGCCGTTTCGCTCGCGGCTTTGACGGTCGTGGCGTTTCTTAAGGACCCGCTGCTCGCCAGCATCGCCTTTGTCGTATTCCCCGCCTCCGTCTATCCCATCATGCGGCTGGGCAAGAAGATCAAGCGCGTCACCAAACGCGGGCAGGTGGCGAAAGGACTTTTGACCAGCATCCTGCAAGAGAGCATCCAGGGAAATCGCATCGTCAAGGCGTTCGGGATGGAGAACTATGAAATCGAGCGCTTTCAGCAAGAGAATCGTCGCGTCTTCAAGCAGGCGCTGCGGAGTAGCCGGACGCAGTCCATGGTGCAGCCGTCGATGGAGCTGCTGGCCTCTTTTGCGATCGGCGCAGTCGTCTGGTACGGCGGTCACAGCGTCATCGGGGGCGGGCGCAGCCAGGGTGAGTTTATCGCGTTTCTGGTAGCTATGTTTCTCATGTATCAGCCCTTCAAGGGGCTCGCCAAGACCTACACGATGATCCATCAGGGTATTGCCGGCGCCGAACGGATATTTGAGGTCCTCGACGCCGACCCGGAGATCAAGGACCGGCCGGGAGCGCAGCCGGCGCCGCGCTTTGCGCGGGAGATCGGATTTCACAACGTGAGTTTCGGCTACGCCCGCAAGCTCGTTCTGAGCGACATCGATTTGAAGGTCCGAGCGGGAGAGATGGTCGCGCTGGTCGGCGTCAGCGGAGTCGGCAAGAGCACGCTGGCGGATCTGGTGCCGCGCTTTTACGACGTGACGGCGGGCAAGATCACGATCGACGGCGTCGATATCCGCGATGTCACCGTGGAATCGTTGCGCTCGCAAATCGGGATCGTGACCCAGCAGACGTTTCTGTTCAACGATACCGTCAAGAACAACATTGCCTATGGGGATCCGACGAAGGACATGGATCATATCGTCGTCGCCGCCAAGGCCGCGCATGCCCATGAGTTCATCGTGGCGATGCCCCAGGGCTACGATACGATGATCGGCGAGCTGGGAGTGAGGCTTTCAGGGGGGCAGCGCCAGCGGCTGGCGATCGCGCGGGCCCTACTCAAAGACGCGCCGATTCTGATCCTGGACGAGGCGACGTCGTCGCTGGATACCGAGTCGGAAATGCTGGTGCAGCGAGCTCTGGAGAACCTGATGGTTCGCCGGACGACCTTGGTGATCGCCCATCGTCTCTCCACGATACGCAATGCGAACCGCATCGTCGTGCTGGTGGATGGGAGAATCGCGGAAGAGGGGACCCACGAAGAGCTGCTGGGGCGGGAGTCGGAATACAGGCGGCTCCATACGCTCCAACTGCTGGAGGATGAAGGCGCTCACTCCGGCAAGGTTCTCCATTGAGGTGTCGTGGGCTATCCACTCTACAATGCGCTGCTTGCGCTCAGCACCGTCCTGTTCCTGCCTGTATTGCCGATCTTGCTGCTTTCGGGAAAACGGTTCCGTGAAGGCTTTTGGCAACGCTTCGCTGTTTATTCGAGGGCCACGCGCGAGGCCGCGCTGGGCTCGAAGCCGATTTGGATCCACGCGGTCTCGGTCGGCGAGGTGCTCGCGGCACGGGGGATAGCCGCTCGGTTAAAAGCTCTCTTGCCGGATAAAAAAATCCTGGTTTCAACCTTCACCTCCACAGGCAACGCCGTGGCGCGAGAGAACCTGGCCGCTGCGGACATGATCATCTATCTGCCGCTCGATTACCCCTGGGTGGTGCGGCGCGCGCTCAAGCTATTCGATCCGTCCTTACTGATTATCTTTGAGACCGAGATATGGCCGAATCTTCTGCGCGCGGCGGCCGAGCGGGGAACGCCGGCGCTGCTGCTCAGCGGAAGATTGTCGCGGCGCTCGTTTCGCAGGTATCATTTGCTTCGGCGGTTTTTCGCCGCCGTGTTGCAGCAGTTTGCCGCGCTCGGCATGCAGAGCCGGGAGGATGCCGAGCGCATCGTCCGGCTGGGGGCCGACCCGCGCAAAGTCTCGGTTACCGGAAATCTCAAGCGCTCTTCCGCGCCGGCGGGCGAGAGCCGCGCCGGAGGGAAGTGGCGGGACCTCACCGGTCTCGGCGCCGGGTCCGGCCGGGTGCTGGTGGCCGGGAGCACGCATCGCGGGGAGGAAGAGATTTTACTGAACGCCTTTGTTTCTTTGAAGCAGCGCTTTCCCGACCTTGTCATGGTGTTGGCGCCGCGCCATCCCCAGCGCTTCGCCGAAGTCGAGAAACTGATCGAAAAGAGCAATTTGCGCTACGTGCGGCGCAGCCGGCTGAACGGCCGGCTGGGCCAAGCGCCCGACGTGCTGTTGCTCGACACGATCGGGGAGTTGGCGGACTTCTACCGCGTGGCGGACGTGGCTTTTGTCGGGGGAAGCCTGGTCGATGCGGGTGGCCACAATTTGCTGGAGCCGGCGTGGCATAGAAAACCGGTTTTGTTCGGGCCATGGGTCGGCGGCTATGCGGAGATCGCGGCGGAGATGAAGCAGAGCGGCGGCGGCGTCGAGGTCGGCGGAAAAGAGGAATTTGTTTTAGCAGCGTCCCGGCTCCTGTCGGACCGGGAGCGCGCGCGAACGGCAGGGGAGAAGGCCTATCAGGCGGTCCAGGCGACCGGCGCCGTCGTTGAAAAGAGCATGGAGCTTGTTTCTCGCTATGTGTAGGGCGGACGGGTGTCAGGGGAGATGAGTGCGGATTGGGCTCGCGGGATCTGGGACCGGAAGGGAATCGCGTCCCGGATCCTCTGGTTGCTGCTCCTTCCCCTGTCGTTTCTCTACGGCCTTGGGGCGCGGGTCCGAAACCTGCTCTATTCGCTCGACTGGCTCCACCCGAAGGGCCTCCCCCGACCGGTGGTGAGCATCGGGAATCTGACCGTCGGCGGAACCGGCAAAACCCCGACCACGCTCTGGCTCGCCGACCAGCTGGAGCGGCGAGGTTATCGGGTGGCGATACTCAGCCGCGGCTACAAGCGGTCTGAGAAACAGTGCGTCATCCTTGAGCCGCGCGGCGAAAACGGTCATTTTTTCAGCGAGGCCGAGGAGCTTCGGGCCGCCGGCGACGAGCCGGTGATGATGGCGCGCGTGTTCGGCCACCGCGTCGGCGTCGGGGCGGTGCGCTATGAAGTCGGCGCGCAGATGCTGCGGGACGGAGAGGTGGACGTGTTCATTCTTGACGACGGCTTTCAACACCGCCGGCTCAAGCGAGACCTCGACCTGCTCTTGCTCGGTTTGGATTGGGAGGGATGGTTGATTCCCGCGGGCCCGTTTCGTGAGCCTCGAAGATCGCTCAACCGGGCCGACCTCTGCCTGGTGACCGGCGCGCGAGAGAGATGGGAGAAACTGCTCCGGGGCAGGCCGGCGGAGACGATCTTTTCCGGCGCGCTTGAGCCGCGGGCGCTGGTCGGCCTGGAAGCGGGGCGATGGAAAGAGTATCCGTTGACGATTCTGGGACGTAACAAGGTGCTCGCCGTGGCGGGCATCGCGGACCCGGGTCCCTTTTATCATGTGATCGACGAATGGGAAGGCGAGATCGTGGACACGATGCAATTTCCCGATCACTACAACTATTCGGCGCGGGATTGGCAAGATATCAATCGCGCCGCACGGGAAGTCGATCTGATCGTGACCACTGAAAAAGATCTTGTCAAGTTGGCGCGCTTTCCGTTCGCCCGGGAGAAACTCCTCGCGTTGCGCGTCGAGATGACGGTGGAAAACGGAGAGGCGCTGGTCCAGGCGGTGGAAAAGGTGATCCGAGGCAAGCAGCCGGAGTTTTAGACAGACATGGGCGTCGTGAAGCGTCCAAGTCCCGCGGCGCTGCTTGACCGCGACGGCACCGTGATCCGTGACGTCGGCTACCTCAGGCGCGTCGAGGAGATCGAACTGCTGCCCCGGGCGGCGGACGCGATCGGACTCCTCCGCCGGCACGGCCTAAAGGTTGTGATCGTCACCAATCAGTCGGCTGTGGCGCGCGGTCTTCTTACGGAAGCAGAGTTGGCGGCGATTCACCGTGAGCTGGCCCGGCGGCTGGCCGACGGCGGCGCGCCGCTGGACGGTCTTTACTACTGTCCGCACCACCCGACGGAGGGATGGGGGGCTCATCGGCGGGCGTGCGAGTGTCGCAAGCCGAACATCGGTCTGGCCAAGCGCGCGGCGGCCGAGCTTCATTTGGATCTCGGTCGCTGTTACGTCGTCGGCGACCAGCGGAGCGACATGGAGTTCGCGGCGCGCATTCCCGCACGGGGCTTCTTGCTGCAATCCGACGCGGCGCAGAGGGCGGCCGAGGCTGGGATCGAGCGCTTCTCTCTGGTAAAGGATTTGTGGGAAGCCGCCGAACTTATCGTCGAGGATATGGAACGGAAGGAGTCGTAACAGGCGCATGGTTTCATTGATCACAGGGGTAGCGGGCTTTGTCGGCTCGCACCTGGCCGAGCGGCTGCTCGGCGAGGGCCATCGGGTGCGCGGCGTCGATATGTTTTTGGGAAACTATCCTCGCCGCTACAAAGAACGGAATCTCTCCCGCTTCAACGCGCATCCCAGTTTCGAGTTTATCGAATCGGATCTGCTCCGGCTCGACCCGGCCGGTCTGCTGCGCGATGTTTACTATGTCTTTCACCTGGCCGCACAGCCGGGCGTGCGCGCGAGCTGGGGACAGGAATTTTCCCAATACACGCACCACAATATCCTGGTGACTCAGGCGCTGCTCGAAGCGAGCAAGGGGAGCGGCATCAAGAAATTCGTCTACGCGTCGTCGTCGTCCGTCTACGGGGACACCCAGGACCTCCCGATGCGCGAGACCGGCATGACCCGGCCGGTCTCGCCCTACGGCGTGAGCAAGCTCGCGGCCGAGCAACTCTGCTACCTTTACTGGAAAGAGTTCGCCGTGCCCACGGTTTCCCTCCGCTACTTTACCGTTTACGGGCCGCGCCAGCGGCCGGACATGTTTTTTCACATTCTGATGCGCGCGCATCATCGCGGCGAAGCGATCCCGCTCTACGACGACGGCGGGCAAAGCCGCGACTTCACCTTTTGCGCGGACATCGTCGAGGGAACCTTCGCCGCCGCTCTCTATCCGGGGTCCGGAGAGGTTTTCAACCTCGGCGGCGGGTCGCGCACGACGATCACCGAGGCGCTGGCGATGGTTGAAGAGATCTCCGGAAAGAAGCTGAAACTCAACCGGCTGGAGCGCCAGAAGGGCGACGTGCGCCACACCGCGGCCGAGATCGCCGCGGCGCGCTCCAAGCTCGCCTTCAATCCCCGCGTCAAGTTATTCGACGGCCTCGTCCAAGAGTGGGATTGGATACGGCAGATCGCCGAGTAGCGGCGTTATCGCTTTTGCGCCTGAGTCTGCGCCCAGCGGCCTGCAACTTCGAGCGTCGCTCTCCAAGCCCGCCGCGCCCGCCTAGAAATCGCATACGCCGCCAGTCGCCATAAACTGTTCACCCCGCAGAGACGCTGAAGATATGCGGCAAAGCCGGGCAGGTTATATTTCGAACCGGCGCCGGGCTCCAGGCGCAGATAGTTGAACCAATGAAGCGGCAGATAACCGAAAGGCTTCGCGCCGTAGTTCCGACTTTTATACCGGTATTCGATCCGCTCCAATCTGGAGGTGGGCATATTCTTAAGGCGGCGCAACACCTCGGCGGGGATGGGGGCATCGAAGCGATCCCGCAGATAGGTGAGGGCCGCTTTGAGTGGGCAGAGCAGACGGCGCTGTTCCGTCTGCGCGAGCAGCCGTTGCCAATCCAGCTCGGATGTCGAGCCGTTGATGATCGCTAGGGCGTCCGCGATCCAGCGGAACGGCGGCAGCGGATCCCATCGCACGCCGTGCGCGCAGACGTGCAGCAGGTGGTCGGTTGAATTCAACGTGTAACTCGACACCTCATCGATCTTTAGGGTGACCGCTCCGTCCCAGAGGTCATCGTCCGCATCGGGCCGGCAGCATTCTGGGAAGACATGCCAATGAAGATCGAATCTCCGGCCCGCCGCGTCCCTGAACCCGAACCCGTGGCCGACCGACAGGTAAGTTTCGTGCAGAGTTTCCGGCCAACTGTCCGCGGCCACCCAGCCTGAACCCTGCAAGAAGCGGACGGCCGTCAACGCCTGCCCTCTCCGGACCAGAACATCGAAGTCAGCCATAGGACGAAGCCCGTAGTCCCGGTAATACAGCAAAACCAAAGGGACCCCTTTGAGCACCAGCGTGTCGATACCAAGGTCGTGAAGAGAGCGTAGCAGAGCCGCCATGTGGCGAAACGAGATTTGGTTCTTATACCAGGTCAGACGATAAACACCCTTGAGCTTGTCCACCAGGGGCCCTCGGATTCCGTGCGCGTGAACATTTTTGTAAAGCTGCGGGAGCAAGCGGTACGAGGCGGCATCGAGCCGGTCCGGATGGACGCTCGATCTCCATTCATCCCAGGCGGCGATCACCTGTGGCCCTCGCAGGAGCGCGGCGCGCAAGAGCAACTCTTGCTCCGGGGTAGGCCAACAGTCGGTTTTAACCCTTGGGTTCATCGTCGTTTGCGGAACCTTCTCCACCGTCGCGAGCCGCATTCCGGCGACGATCCAAGGCGGCCTTGAGAACCCGCACATAGTCCGTCCGCGCCCAGCGCTGCACGATGCCTTGATTGGCGGCATGGAGCCTCCGCCGCAACAGAACGTCCGGCAAGACTATGCTTTTGAGCCCGATCTGCCGGGCTCTCGCATACCAGTCGATGAATTCTCCCACTTGCCAGGAGACCTCGAACGGTCCGACGCGGGAAAAAGCCGCGCGCGTGACGAGCATCGTCGAGCAGGAATATCCCGGCATCGCCACCGTCGGGCAATAGATTTTCTTCTTGGCCTCTTCGGGCAAATCCGGACTGTGAAAATGTCGCACATGCCCAAAGGCGATGTCCAATCCGGGGTCTCGGTCAAAAGCGGCCGTCTGAAGAGCGAGTTTATCTTCCGTCCACAGGTCGTCCGCGTCGAGGAACGCGAGGTAACGGCCCCGCGCCGCGTCGACGCCGCGATTGCGCGCTGCGCCGATTCCGGCATGGGGTTGCAAACAATATCGAACGGCAGAACCGAAACTCTGGGCCACTTGGCCGCTGTCGTCAGTGGAGCCGTCGTCCACGACGATGATTTCGAGCGGGCGATAGCTCTGCCGCAGCGCGCTCTCGATGGCCTCTCCTAAGTAGCGCTCGCAGTTGTAGACGGGAATAATCACGCTTACGAGCGTCTCTCCGTCGTTCCGTCTCGCCGAATCGCGCTTCCGTTTGCGGTGCATGGACGATTTTACGGCGCGTAAAAACTCTGAATTCCGGGGTTCGGTCCTATAGGATCGGTTGGCGGCGTGGAGACGCCGGTACAGGAGAATCTCAGGTAAGATCGTCATCGGCATGCCGGCTTCTTTAGCCCGAAAGAACCAGTCCGTGTCGTTGGCGTGCGCGTAACTGGGATCGAAGTCGCCGATCTTCGCAAGAGCTGTTCTCCGGGCAACCAGGGTGCTGACGTATAAACCCGCGTGTTCGGTCAATAAAAGATCCTGTGTCATCCGCTGAGGCCGGGGAGTCCCCGGCTCGACGAAGTTCCGCGCTCTGGCGGTCACATAGCCGGCCTCGGGATGCTTAAGGAGATAACCGATCTGCAGACTGAGCTTGCGGGGCGCCCACAAGTCATCGGCGTCCAGAAAGGCGAGAAACTCCCCTGTGGCGGCGGCGATGCCGGCATTCTTCGCCGTCCCGTGGCCCTGATTTGCCTGGTGGATATACCGGACCTCCCCGTAGGATTTGGCGACCGCGGCGGTTCCATCCAGCGAGCCGTCGTCGACCACAATTACCTCCAAGGGGCGGTAATCTTGGGCGAATATGCTGTCGAGGGCAGCGGCCAGGAAACGCTCGCCGTTGTAGACCGGCACGACAACGCTCACCAGGGGCCTTGCCGGCGGTTTACGCCCTTCGGCGATGGTGCCCGGCCTCGCCGCCCTTTCCCACTGGTAGCTGCTCACTTGCGGCAGCGATCGCGCGACGCCGTGATTTCGCCTCCGGCGATCCAACGACTGTTTCAGCATTTTTATCAGGTGGGCGTCGTTCACCTCTTTTCGCTCAGTTATGTTGCGGTCGTGTCGCCGGCAAAAAAGAACGACCTCGTCGCGGATCTCCATAGCGACGCTTCTCTCTCTCGCCCGCATAAACCAATCCCAGTCATCGCAGTGCCTGAGCGTCTCATCGAACCGGCCGACTTTCTCGAACACGGATCTCCTGAAAAGGCCACAGCCTAAACTCAACGCCGTCAAAGGGTCGGAAGAGATCTCGAAACGAAGCCTGCCGTCGACCACGCCGGTCAGGCGCATGTTCTGCCGGCGGCCGAGGACGATTTCCATAGACGGGGCGGCGGCGAGATGCGCCAGTTGCGCTTTGAGCTTGTCTTCCGACCATAGGTCGTCCGCATCCAGAAAAGCGATCAGCTCTCCGTTCACGGCTTTCAAGCCGCGGTTGCGGGCCGCCGGCGGCCCGCCGTTTTCCTGAAAAATGTAGCGGACGTTTGGAAAACGTGCGGCCACCGTGGATGTGTCGTCGGTCGAGCCGTCGTCTACGACGATGATTTCGAGCGGGTCATAAGCCTGCCGTCGGATGCTCTCGATCGCTTCCGCCAGAAAAGCTGCGCCGTTATAGACGGGGATGATCGCGCTGACGGAAACCGGTTTCGTAGGCATCGCCTAACTCCGAGCCAGTAACCCGAGGATGATGTCGGGCATTTTGCCCACGTCGGTTCCGAGCTCCAAGTGATAACAAGGGACCTGCTTCACGACCGCGGCCATCGCCGCCATCGCCGCATCTCCCGCGCCCGATAGCTGAAAGAGCGTGCTCGGCGCGAGGGCCTTGAGCGCGGCGGCGGCCGACGCCGGCTTCCATGCGGTCTCCCGATTATCCGTGATGCTCGGCAGGAGAATCGCGCGAACCGGAAAGCCGGACGCGATGTTTTCCGGGTAAAGTTTGCGCAGAAACAAGAGCGCTTTTTCCGAACGAAGGCGATCCGCATTGCTGATGGCCGGTGCGAGATGCGGAAATCTCCGTATGCCGCCCGCGTCCAACTTGGCCGAGTTGTAAAGACTATAAGCGTGCGGGGAAGGCTCTTGGGCCAGCAAGCAATAGTCGTCACTGACGTAGAGCAGCTTCGAGCCGAGGCAGGCGAGGGTCGTGGTCGACTTGCCGGAACCGCCTTTGCCGACCAACAGCACGCCGCCCGCAGACGTTCCGATTGCGCCCGCATGGACCAACTGGCGTCCGTGGTCGCGCATCCACCAATGGAGAATCGCTCGCAGCGGCGCGCCGCTTTCATAGTAGGGCAGGCGGCGCGCGTCACGGACCCAGAAAAACGCCAGATCGCGCTCCTTATCGAGAATGCTGAGAGCATCGGCCCCGATATGGAATGCGGTCTCGATCCGTCGGTCAGAATAGCCGCACACCTCGCCGCGCGCGATATAGTCGCCCGTAGACCAGGGAGGCGAGGGCATTTTCGTTCCGGTTGAGGCGCTGTCCCACAGGCAGACGGTCAAGGCGGACGGCGAGCCGGGCGGAATCGCCAGGTGTCCCAGCGCCGGCGTGATGAGCGGCAAAAGAGCGGGGCTGGCGAAGCGGAGACGAACGATGTAGCCGCCGATCCTGTAGAATCGGTCTATCGGCTCTCCGGCTGCCGCCTCGGCGCGCTGAAAGGTTTGAGAGACGGTTTCAAGAAAGGCGAGGGCCGCGTCCCCGGAAGTCTCGGGAGCGACGGACGGCACTACGGCGCTAGTCATCGTCCTTGGGAGAGGTCGGTTTAGTGTTGGGCCAGCCCGTTTCGTCGACCTCGTGAATCGGATCGAGCAGGATCAGCTCCTGCATGTCGGTAAATTTCTCCAGGTGAGGCGGCTCGAAAGCGGTTTTTTGGCTTGCAGGCGCCGCAGGCGCGCGCGTTTCCGCCTGGCCTCCCGGTTCCTTCGCTCCGTCGGCGACGATCAGATTTTCCAGCTCCAGTTCGGCGATCAAGCGCTGGATCCCGTCTTCGATCTCCGAGCGGCTACCCTCGTAACGGCCGGCGATGGCCTCGACAATTTTGCCGAGCGCGGCGCCTGCTCCAATGAACCCCCACACGTCGGCCCCCGCCTTGCTCAGACTGTAATAGCTGCCCGTCTCGAAGTTGATGATCACCACTTCGTCGTCGAAAGCCTCATCGATGACTTTAGGCCGGTTGATTCGAAAACGTCTGGACGACGCCATGCCCTATTCCTCCCGCCTCGTCGGAATATATATCGCCGATAACGTCAGGGCAAGGCAAAGCGCTCCGATGGATCGGGTCGTTTGATTTAACTCGAACCCGATGGCATAAAGAGAGGGAGAATCGCGGAGGCGTCGGCTATGTCGATCAGTCAAGAGTTGTTGGAGATTCTGGCCTGCCCGAAATGCAAAGGCGAGATCCATCTGAACGCGTCGGCAAGCGGACTTGTCTGCGATGCCTGTCGCCTGGTCTATCCGATCCGGGATGACATCCCCGTCATGCTCATCGACGAAGCGACCAAACTGGATTGAGCGGCTGCCGGCCCTCAACCATCAGCGGTCAGCCATGAGCCGAGAGGGGCGATCTCAAAAGGAGCGCTGAAAGCCGAACGCTTATGGCCGAGAGTGAAAAGATTCTTTTGGTTCAAACCAGCTTTCTCGGCGATCTGATCTTGACCACTCCGCTCCTCGCCGAAATTCGCCGCCGTTTCCCCCGCGCGCTGATCTCCGTCTTGTGCCGCCGCGAGTTAAGGGACGTTTTGGCGGGCGATCCGGAGATTCACGAAGTCATGACCTACGACAAGCGGGGCCCTCGCGGCGGATGGACCGGCTTGTGGCGCATGGCGCAAGAGCTCCGCGCGCGAGGCTTCGACATGGCTTTGTCGGTCCATAAGTCGCTGCGCACGGCGTTGCTGCTCTTCTTGGCCGGGATTCCGCTTCGCGTCGGCTTTCGACAGAGCGCCGGGTGGTTTCTTTATCACCGGAGGCCGAGGCGGGCCGCCGCGCGCCACGACGTCGAACGGAGCCTGTCGCTCCTCAGCGCCGTCGAGATCGATCCGCGGACGACGAAACCCGCGCTGCGCGTCGAAGTGAGCGCGCAGGTTCGGGCCGATGTCGAGCGAATATTTCGCGCTTGCGGGATCCGCGGCGACGGAATTATTTTCGGCGTCAACCCCGGCTCGGTCTGGGCGACCAAGCGATGGACGCCCGAGGGCTACGCGGCGCTGATCGGCCGGTTGCGCGAGAGTTACGGCGGCGAGGTCCTGCTGTTCGGCGGTCCCGACGATCGCGAGGTGGTCGAGCGAATTCTCGATCTCTCGAATCACGGGGGCACGAGCCTCGTAGGGAAAATCGGTCTCCGCGAGCTTGCCGGGGCCATTGAGCGCTGCCGTGTCTTTATCACCAATGACAGCGGGCCGATGCATGTCGCAGTTGCGCGCGGCGTTCCCACGGCCGCGATCTTCTGCGCGACAACTCGGGAGCTGGGGTTTTATCCTTACAGCTCCAATGCGGTGGTCATCGAGAAGGCGTTGTCGTGCCGCCCCTGTGCGCCTCACGGCGGGCTCAGATGCCCGCTCGGGACCGAGGACTGCATGCGTTTGATCTCCGCCGCCGACGTGATGCGCGGCGTGGAGCTCTTGTTGAACCGCGATCGCCGCCGGGATGCCGGGGGAGTCGATTCCTGTTTTCCCCTGACTCTCGGCGTCTAGTTGGTTCTCATGCCCACCGTCGGCGTCGTTATTTTCAGCACGGAGAGCATGAAGCATCTGGCCGAGTGCTTGAACAGCGTGGCCTGGGCGGATGAGATTTTGATGCTTCACGCCGGCGCGCCGCCGCCGGAGCTTCCAACGATCGCGGGCCGGCCGATCAAGTTAAAGACGGTGGATTCTCTGGTCGAGGCCGCCGCCCCGTGCGAGGAGATCGACAGCGAGTGGGTGCTGCGTTTGTGGGGCGAGGAGCGCGTTGAGCCGGAGCTCAAGGAGGAGTTGCAGGCATTGCGCCAAGGCGGGTTAAAGGACGGCGGATCGACTTATCGGGTCCCGATTCGCTCTTATCTCCTGGGCGGATGGGCGATAGGGAGCGTCTCCGGTGCGAGCCCCGCCCTGCGGCTCTACCAAAAGAGCGTCGGCCCCGGAGTCGGCTCGCGGATCAAGACCGAAGAGGCAAGAGTTTTGCGGCGCGGCTGGATCGAAGACTATTCCTGCTCGGAGCTGAGTCGCGCGGTCGATTACGTCCAGCTTCTCAGCGACTTTTGGGCGCGGCGGTCGGGCCTCAGGAAGGCGCCGCCCGGCGCGATGCGGGCGGCGCTTGGTTCGCTGCGGGTTTTTTTTCGGATACTCGTTGCCAACGGAATATTTTTTCGCGGGCTGGCGGGCGTGGCGTTAGCGGCGCTGGCCGGCTATGCGGTGCTGCTGTCGGAGGCGAAATTGTGGGAAGCGAAATACGCGGGGGCGCGGGAAAGCGCGCCTAAGCAGGCGCCATGACGGCATCGGCCTGGCTCTGGGGCGAGCTTCCCGACGGGTTCAAGAGAGTTGACGAGCTTCCGGGGCGGATTGTGATCGTGCGGCGGGACGTGGAGACCTTTATTCCCGTCGACGCGCTGTTCGCGCAAGGGGAAATGTCGGAGGATAGCCGTTTTGTCGGGAGAGCGAGGCTCGGCCTGGTAAGGCTCGCCAACGGCGAGGAGGCGTTGTTGCGTCCCTACCGCCACGGAGGGTTGCTGCGCGGTTTGACTCGCGGGATATTTTGGACCTGGCCGCCGCGCCCGCTAAGGGAGCTGGCGGTCACCGAAGCGGCGCGCCGCAGAGGGGTGGCGACCGCCGAGATCGTCGCCGCTCTGGTGGAGCGGGTCGCCGGGCCGCTTTACCGTGGATGGCTTGCGATTCGCGTGCTTGAAGGCGCCCTCGATCTGTGGAGCGCCCTGCAAGGGCATGAGTTTGCCGCCGGCGGTAAATCGGCGATGATTCGCGCTGCGGCTCAAGCGGTAAGGGAGATGCATCGCAAGGGCGTGTATCACGGCGATCTTAACCTTAAAAATATTCTAATTCGGCCCGAGGGCGGCGGACTCAAGGCCTACGTGATCGATCTGGACAAGGCGATTCTCTTCCCGCGCGAGGTGCCGGCGCGAAAAGCCCGGGCCAACCTCGCGCGCCTGCGCCGTTCGGTTTGCAAGCTGGACCCGCAGGGACTGCGCGTGTCGGGGGCCGACTGGGAGGCGCTCATTCGCTGCTATCAAGGCGCTGCGCACGCATGAAGCCGAGCCCGAACAGGATCTTGATCGTGCTGCACGGATCGGTCGGCGACGTCACCCGGGCGATTCCCCTGGCGAATCTCGTGCGCAAGGGGTTTCCTCAAGCGTTTATCGCATGGGCGGTCGAGCCGGCCTCCGCGCCGCTGGTGGAGCGGCATCCGGCGATCGACGAAGTCATCGTATTTGGGCGCGCCGACTGGCGCCGCAGTCTATGGCCGTTTCTTCGACGGATACGCGCGCATCGGTTCGATCTGGCTCTGGACCTCCAGCGGCATCTCAAGAGCGGTCTCATCAGCTGGTGGTCCGGGGCGCCCGCGCGGGTCGGATTCCACCGCCGCGACGCCAAGGAGCTGAACTGGGTGTTCAACAACCGGCACATTCCGCCGGCGGAGGCCGGGACTTCAAAGCTCGCGGATTACTTGAAGTTTGCCGAGCTTCTCGGTATAGAGCCGCATCCCATCGCATGGAATTTTTCGCTGGCGGCGGACGAAGCGGAGCAGGTCGGCGCGATCGTCGACGCGGTCGGGGCCCCGTTCGCCGCTTTCTACGTGGGAGCGCGATGGGAAAGCAAGCGCTGGTTTCCCCGCGAGACGGCGAAAGCCGCGGCCGAGGTTCACCGGCGCTACGGGCTTGAGGTCGTTCTCCTGGGAGGGCCGGAGGACGTCCCGTTCTCGCAGGAGGTCGAGCGCCACGCCGCCAGTCGACTATTCGATTGGACCGGCCGGACAACGTTGCGCGAAGCGATCGGGATTTTAAGCCGCGCGAAGATCGCGGTCGGGCCGGACTCCGGTCTCATGCATCTCGCGGCGGCGGTCGGGACGCCGGTCGTCTCGCTCTGGGGAGCGACGGACCCGGCGCGCACCGGACCTTTCGGGTACGAGCGGTTGCTGGTTGAGGGAAGGGCGGCTTGCGCGCCGTGCTATCTCAGACGCTGCCCGATCGGACGGGTTTGCATGCGTTCCATCACGAGCGAGAGCGTTGTCGAAAAAGCCGGCGAGGCGCTCTCCTGGAAAGGCGGAAATCGTGGCGCGGCCCGCTAGCTACCTGCGGCGTTACGACGGCGGCTGGCGTCTCCTCGTTCTTCGGGACGCGTGGAGCGATGCCTTCTGGGCGGCGGTGCGCTCGGAACTGGAAAACGCTGCGCCGGCGCGCCATCCTTTGACCCGGCGCTTGCGTTTTCCGTGCGGGAGCGGAGGCCGCGATTATTTTTTGAAGCTGTACTTTCCGTCGACCGGCGTTGCCGGCGGCCTCAAAGATCTGCTTCGCGATTCAAAAGCGCTCCGCGCTCTGAAGCAGGGCGAGGCGCTGAGCCGCAACGGCTTTCACGCCCCGCCGGCGATCGCGGCGGGGGAAGAGAGGATGTGCGGCCTGCTCAGACGCGCATTTTTGTTGACGGTCGAGATCGAGGCCCGGCCGATCGCGGCGCTGCTGCGCGAGCAGTTCACGCCGCCGCTCGACCGCATGCGGTTGGCGAGAAAGCGGGCCTGGCTGAGAAAGCTGGCGCTCGAGACCCGCAGGCTCCACGAACTCGGCTTTGTTCACGGCGATCTTGTCCCGTCGAACATCTTCGCCCGGCCGGAGCAAGAAGAGGTGACGTTTTTCTACATGGACAATGACCGAACGCGGCGCTATCCCGCCTGGACGCCACAGCGGCTTTGGCGGAGAAATCTCGTCCAGCTCAACCGCTTCGTTCTGCCCGGGATCTCGCTCCAGGATCGGATGAGATTTTTGCGTGGCTATCTCGGAGAGCGCCCTTGGACCGAAGGCGAGCGGCGCCTGATCCGTTGGCTGGAGTCAAAGACGCGGCAGCGACGCAAGGAATGCGAGCGGATCGAAACACCAGTCAGTTTTCGGGAGCTTATGAGATGGAACGGCCCTTTCGCCCGAAATTCCTAAAAGAAATATGGGACGCGATTGACCCGCAGGGCGGGCCTCCGCTTCAGAGCGAGGGTTTGGAGGCGCAGGCTCTGGCGCGCCCGGTTCTCCATGTCGGCATTCTGATCGCGCTGGCGGTCGTCTATTACTTCGCCCACATCGGCGCGAAAGTGCTCGAAGGAGACGAGGCCACCTACGCGCTGCTGTCCAAAACCATCGCGATGACCGGCGATTGGGGCCGGCTCGCGCTCAACGGCGAGCCTTACCTGCGCAAGCCGCCGCTCTATTTCTGGCTCACTGCGGGCCTGTTTCAGTTTTTACCCATTTCAGGATTCAGCGCGTCCGTCGTGTCATCTCTCTTCGGCGTTGCGGATACTTTGCTTGTTTATGCGCTCTGTCGCGTGATGTTCCCTGGCTGGGTGACCGCGTTCGCCTCCTCGCTCGCCTATCTCACGACGCATGAGGTGCTCCACTGGAGCCGCGGCGTCCACCTGGAGACGCTGGTGACCTTTTGGCTGCTGCTCGGTCTTCTTGCCGTTTACTGGTCGGTGCGCCGTCCTGCGGCCACGGCGCTCGTGGGCGCGGCGCTGGCCGGCGGCTGGCTCTCCAAAGGAGTACAGGGTTTGTATCCGGCGTTGATTCTCGCTCTGGTCTGGATGAAAGAGCGCATTCTCTTTCGGCGGCTGCTGTCGATCTGGGGCGTGATCATCGTCTGTTTGTTTGGGGTTGCGGTAGCGAGCTGGATTTGGATCGGCGGCGACGACGCGAAAGTTTTTATCGAAGGCTATCTTGTGAGGCAGGTCGGCGCCAAGCTCTTCAGCAGTCTGGTTCCCCACCATGGTTATTGGTGGTATTTTCGTCTTCTGTTCGCGACGTATTGGCCGTGGTTGCCCGCAGCCGTGATCGGCATCATACTGCTCGCGCGGAGCTGGCGCAGCTCGGTGGGGAGCAGGGTCTGGCTCCTGTTCGCCGCGGTGGTGATTGTCGCGATCTTACTGACTACGGAAAAGCGGAGCCGCTATCTCTTTCAACTCTACCCCGTCCTCTCGGTCGCTTCCGGCATCGCTCTGGCCCGCTGGGCGAGACGCTTTCCACGACTGCCGTCGTTGCTCGTCGGCCTGACCTTAGTGGGCGCGGTCGCTCTCGGTATCTTCGGGGGGCGGCGCTCGGCGCCGGCGGGAAAGACGGCGGATACGGTTCTCATCGCAGCGCGGCTCGAAGCAAGACCCGTGCGGCCGGTCCTCATCACGGGGCAGACACAGCATGGGCGGCCGAGAGTGGGAAGAATCCTTGGATTCTACGCGGCGCCGCTGCTTCGCACCTGCAAAGCGCGCTGCCTGGAGGAGGCCGTTCCGGGCTCGACCATTGTGACGCGGGCGGACGAGGCGGATCAGGTGGCTGCTGCGGTCGGCGGTAGGGTGGCTTACGGCAACGGCACCCTGGCGATCGTTGTCGTGCCGGAGAAATCTTAGCAACGGCCGGTTAGCCGAGGGCGCGCGCCTCCCATGGGAAAGATCTTCGGCCTGGGCTTGAGCAAGACCGGCACGACGAGCCTGCATCAGGCGTTCAAACGTTTAGGGCTGAACAGCGTGCACTACCCTCATAAGAAGGAGATCTTCGTCGGAGACTTCGGCTGGGTTGACGGCCATGACGCCGTTTCCGACATCCCCGTTGCGCCTTATTACCCGCAGCTCGACAAGATTTATCCCGGCTCCAAGTTTATCCTGACCGTCAGGGAGGTCGGCGAATGGCTTGAGAGCATGCAGCGATGGTGGAGCCAGCCCGCCAGGGTCTCGGACTACATGATTCGCATGCGGATTGCGGTGTACGGGGTTCATGCGTTCCACGCCGACCGTCTGCGCTACGTTTACCAAAAACATATGAAGGACGTGACGGAATATTTTCGCAACCGGCCGCGCGACTTTCTGGTGTTCAATATCTGCGGCGGCGAAGGCTGGGAGAAGCTCTGCCCCTTTCTCGATCGGCCGCCGCCGGGCGGCAATTTCCCTTGGGTGGTCCCCGGCGATAAGAAGTAAAATAGATACAGGCTCTATTTCTTTTCGCTGTCAGTGTTCCTGTTAAATGAAGATCGCGCTGGCGCACAAGAGACTGGCTCTTTCGGGCGGGACCGAACGGGACTTTTATCGCACCGCGGAAGGTCTGCGCGATCTCGGTCATGAGGTTCATCTGTTCTGCGCCGAACTCAGGACCGCTCCGCCCGGCGGCGTCGTCGTCCACCGGATAGCCGTGCCGCCGTTGGGACGGACGGTCCGAATGCTCGCCTTCGCGTTTCGGGGTCCCAGGGTCGTTCGGCGGCACGGCTGCGATGTCTCGATCAGCTTTGGGCGCATGGCGTGGCAGGACGTGCTGCGCAGCGGCGGCGGCTCCCATCTGGTTTTTTTGGACAAGATGAAGGTCGGAGAGAACTTTTTGCGGCGCTTGTGGCATAGCGTGAGCCTGTATCATCGGAGCCTCTTGGCCGTGGAGCGGCTCCAGTTTCAAGCGGGGAACTACAGGCAGATTCTGGCGGTGTCGGCGGAAGTGAAGCGGGAGATCGTTGCGACTTACGGCGTGCCGGAAGAAAGAGTCTGTGTGATCTACAACGGAGTGGACGACCGGCGATTTCACCCGCGCAATCGGGAGACGGTGCGCGCCGCGATCAAGCGGCAGTGGTCGATTCCCCTCGATCGGCGGCTGGCGCTGTTCGTCGGCAGCGGCTTTCAGAGAAAGGGCTTGGAGAGGCTGCTGCGGGTTTGGGGAGCCGAGCGACTCAACGACGTCTATCTTCTCGTGGTGGGCGACGATCAACAGATCGCCCGCTATCGTTTGCGCGCTGAGCGGGAATTCGGCGGGCGCGTCGTTTTCGCCGGCCCGAGGGAAAACGTGGAGGATTATTTCGCCGCCGCCGATATTTTTCTTTTGCCGGCCTTTCAAGAGGCTTTCGGCAACGTGGTATTGGAGGCCTTGGCTTCGGGGCTTCCGGTTTTGGTGAGCCGCGAGGTCGGCGCCTCCGAGGTGCTCAGCGGCGCGATGGAAGAAGGCTTTCTGGTTTCCCCCGACGACCCGGCTGCCGTCGAATCGCAAATTCGCGCGTTGCTCGACCCGAGTCGCTGGAGCGATCTCTCTCAGCGCGCTCGAAAGATCGGCGAGCGCTACTCGTGGAACAACCACTTTCAGGAGCTCGAGCGCCGCCTCCTGGCGGTGGCCGAACAAAAACGCCGTGCAAGCAAATCCTGACCATCTCCGTTTGCGATTGGGCGCTTGTTCGCTGTGGATTTCGAGAGACGCGTACGACAGCGCGGCCGCCATCGAGCTTTTGGCGGATCCGGATCGGCTCTTTTCCCTGCGCGGCGCGGAGATCGTCAAAGATCAGAGAAAAATCAAAGTCGCCCGCATCTCGGGGGGCGTTGCCGGGAACGCGGCGAACGTCTATCTCAAGCGGTACAACGCGTTTTCCTGGCGCTACCGGTTTTTTTCCCTACTCGGACCTTCCGCCGCGCGGCGGGCATGGCGCGGCGCTTCGATCTTAATCGAGAACGGCTTCCGGACGGGGCGGCCGGTCGCCGCCGTCGAGTGCCGCTCGTGGGGGATGCTCACGAAAAGCTTCTATGTTTCGCGCGAGATTCCTTCGGCCAAGACGCTGGATGCTTGTTGGGTCGAAGAACTTTCTCGCGACCGGGGAGTAGAAGGACGCCGCCGTCGAAGCGAGTTGCTTCAGGCCCTGGCCGTGCTCTTTCGCCGTCTTCACCAGGCGCGCATCTATCATAACGATCTTAAAGACGCCAACATTCTTGTCCGTCCCGCGGACCACTACACGGTTGAATCGTTTTTCCTGCTCGATCTCGAAGGAATCCGGCGGGTCTCCCGGCTGAGTCTCAGGCGGCGGATAAAAAACGTCGTGCAGTTGAACCGAACGCTCGGCCGTTTGGTCAGCCGGGCCGATAAATGGCGCTGGGTCAGGGTTTATCTCGGGTCGGAGTTCCAGGATCGCGACGCAAGGCGACGTTGGCTTGCGCGCATTGTCCAGGCGACCGCGCGCGCCGACGCGCATTCGATGCGCAAGCGAAACCGTGATTTGACAAAGTAGAGCCGGTTGTGTACGGTTTCGAAGATTTAGTCAAAGTATTGAGGGGTTGAGGTACGGCTTTATGTTGATTTCTCCATACGGCGGGACGTTGGTGAACCTGGTCGCCCCGGCCGAGGAATTGGATAAGCTCAGGGACAAGGCCGGCCGCCTGGCTTCGGTGCAGTTGTCCGAGCGTTCGGTGTGCGACTTGGAGTTGCTCGCCAGCGGCGGATTTGCTCCATTGGACAGGTTTATGGGCAAAGAAGATTACCGCCGCGTCCTCGACGACATGCGGCTGGCGAGCGGCCGACTGTTTTCCATTCCCATCACGCTGCCCGTCGACCCGGGCCCTGAGATGCGTTTGGACCGCGAGATCGCGCTGCGCGACGCTCACAACGAGCTACTCGGTGTGATGATGATCGAGGAAATCTATGAAAGCGACCCCGATGAAGAAATGGTCAAGGTTTTCGGGACGCGAGATCTCCGCCATCCGCTGGTGGCGGAGATGCACCGATGGGGCAAGTTGAACATTTCAGGTCGCCTGCGGGTCGTTCAGCTGCCGCGCCATTACGATTTCCAGGACTTGCGCCTGAACCCGACCGAGACGCGGGCGCGGCTCGAAAAGTTCGGCCATAACAACGTCGTCGCCTTCCAGACGCGCAATCCGCTCCATCGAGTCCACGAGGAGTTGACCAAGCGGGCGACCAAGGAAGTCGACGGCGTACTGCTGCTCCATCCGGTGGTCGGCATGACCAAGCCCGGCGACGTGGACCATTACACCCGGGTCAGGACCTATCGGACCCTCGCGGAGCGATACTACGCTCCCGACCGCATCCTGCTCGCGTTGTTGCCGTTGGCGATGAGACTGGCCGGGCCGCGCGAAGCCCTGTGGCACGCTGTGATTCGCCGCAATCATGGGGCGAACCATCTGATTATCGGAAGAGACCACGCGAGTCCCGGCGTAGACTCCACGGGCAAACCCTTTTACGGTCCCTATGACGCGCAGGAGCTGGTGGAGCGCCATCGCGAAGAAGTCGGCATCGGAGTCGTTCCCTTTAGCGAGCTCGTTTATCTTCCCGACGAGGATCGTTATGAGGAGATCTCTCGCGTCTCTGCCTCGACACGGACCGCATCAATTTCCGGAACGCAGGTCCGAGAAGAATTCCTCAACAGCGGCAGGCTGCTGCCGGACTGGTTCACGCGCCGCGAGGTGGCGGAGATCCTGGCGGAAACCTACCCACCGCGGCACCGGCAGGGAGCGTGCATCTGGTTTACCGGCTTAAGTTCGGCCGGCAAGTCAACTACGGCGGATGTGCTGACGGTGCTGCTGCTCGAGCAGGGGCGGCAGGTGACTATTTTGGACGGTGACATCGTGAGGACCCATTTGTCGAAAGGACTCGGCTTCAGCAAGGAAGACCGCGATACGAACATCCGGCGGATCGGGTTTGTTGCGGCGGAGATCGTGCGCCACGGAGGCTTGGTGATCTGCGCCGCCGTGAGTCCCTACCGGGGGACGCGCAACGACGCGCGCAATATGGTGGGGGAAGATCGCTTTGTCGAAGTCTACGTCAACACGCCTCTCGGCGTGTGCGAGCAGCGCGACGCGAAAGGTTTCTACGCCAAGGCGCGCCGGGGCGAGATTAAAGGGTTTACCGGGATCGACGACCCTTACGAGCCGCCGGACAATCCGGAGATCACGCTTGACACCGTGACCCACACACCGGAGGAAAACGCGCGCCTGATTCTTAACTATCTGGTGCGTGAGGGATTTGTAAAGGAGCTGTAAGTTGACGAGAAGCGTCTTTCCGACTCTGTCCACGACATCCGCCAATAGGCTGCAGGGAGGTGCCGACGATGCGCTTTATAGCCGAATCAATCTCAAACCTGTTTGCGGGGACTCGTCGCTCCCGCGAGAGAAGACGCCATGAAAGGATGGTCACGAAATCGTTGACCGGGAAACGAGCGGACTTGCGTGATCTGTACGACGGTTGGCTGGAGAACAACATCATTTCGGTCAAGTGTCCGGTGGTTTTAATCTCGCAGCTTCAACGTTCCGGCGGGACTCTTTTATGCCAGCTGTTTGACGGCCACCCTCAATGCCACGTGCATCCGCCGGAATGGCACATCGCCTATTCGGGCAAGGGCGCATGGCCGGAGTTGGATTTAGGGGCGCCTCCGGAAGAATGGTTCAAGATCCTGTTTGAGACCCAAGTCTCAACCGCGTTCCGGAAGGGATATCAAAAGTTTGCCGGGGACGAGGTGGATCGATTCCCGTTTCTTTTCCTGCCGTCTCTCCAGAGGGAAATTTTCCTCCGCTGCCTAACCCGAACGAAAGTGACGTCGCCGCGAGACGTGTTTGACGCTTACATGACTTCTTACTTCAATGCGTGGCTGGACAACCAGAATCGCTACGGCCCGAAAAAGATCGTGACGGCCTTTGCGGCGGGATTTGCGACGCGCGAACGGAACGTCGAGCGGTTTTTTGATGTCTATCCCGACGGAAAGCTTCTATCCACCATCAGGGATCCCGAAACGTGGTACGTCTCGGCGCGTGGATACAGTGAGAAACGCTGGGGGGACTTCGAGCATTCCCTGGGCCAGTGGCAACAGGCCGCTCAATCAATGTTGAAGAGCAAAGAGAGATACGGGGATCGTGTTTGCATCCTGAAATTTGAGGACGTCTTGGCTCACACCGAGGCTACCATGCGCTCACTTGCGCCCAATCTTGGCATTCATTTCGACAATGCTTTGCTGGTCCCCACGTTCAATAAGTTCCCGATCAGGGCGCATTCGAGCTTTCCGGTGGAGAGCGGAGGCGTGGTGCTCGATCCTCTGTCAAGGCGCGAACTGCTAACCAGCAAGGAGAGGGATGCCATCAAGCGTCTCACGGGTGAGACATATGAACGAGTCGTGCAATTTGCTCTCCGCGTCGAAAGGCTATCTGCCCTTGAGCAAAAGCAAGTGTGATCGGAGAAGCGTGCGTCACGCGCGCGATCGCGGGAGACCGCTTCCGTAACGGCGCACAACACGCCTGCTATGATCGGATCGATGTCCAGGGGATGAATTCCAAGGACATCATCTGTATCGTCGGGATGCACCGGGCCGGGACCTCAACGGTCTCACGGCTGACTCCCCGGACGAAAGCTGCGATGACTGTTTCAGCAGGCAATGCGAGGCTGGCCTAATCCATGCTCGTTGAAAAGGTGAGACTCCCCGTCGTTCGATGGAACCTTACAGCCAACGCCCGGCTCTACCAGCAAGCCGATGCTCTCGTCGTTTCGATACCGAAAAGTGGCCGGACTTGGCTGCGTGTGTTTCTCTATGCGTATTTCTGCCGGCTTGACGACAGGCCCTTTACCATGCGCAGCGATGCTCTGACTACGGGGACGCCAAGAGTGGAATTTACGCACGATGTCTGGCTTAACATGACGGCCAGGAAGATCAAACATTGGCTGCTCGGCAGGTCCGTCATCCCTCCATCTGTTCGGCGTAGCAAGCCCATTATCTTGATGGCGAGAGATCCGAGGGATCTCATCGTCTCTTACTTTTTTCAGCTGACGACGAGAAGGCACGGATACCGCCGTCTCACGTTGACCAAACTGGTTCGTCACCCAAAATTCGGTATCCGAACAGTCGTCGATGTCATGAATCAGTGGATGGGTGAGTGGGCAGACCGACGGGATTTCAGGTTTCTGCGTTACGAGGATTTGAAGAAAGACCCGGAACGGCACTTTCGCGGAGTGCTGAGTTTTCTGGGATTTGCCGAGGTTGTCGAGTCGGCGCTGCGCCATGCACTGGATTTTTCCAGCTTTGAGAACATGAAGGCGATGGAGGCGACGGGTGGGTTTAAATCACGGAAATTAACGCCTGCAGACGGGTCCGATCCAGAGTCCTACAAGGTTCGCAAAGGGAAGGTAGGAGGATACATCAACTACCTGGCCCCCGAGGATATTGCGTATGTGAATCGGGCGCTCGCGGAGCTCGATCCGCGATACGGCTATACGGTCCGGGGGCAAGAGGAGCCCGACAGGTCGGGCGCGTGACGCAGAGCCGACAAGTCTCCATGTATGTGTGCCTGCGAAGCTAAGAGTCGTTCATGACCTCTTTTGAGACACAGCCGGTTTGCATCGTCGGGATGCACCGCAGCGGGACTTCCATGGTCTCGCGGCTGCTCAATCTTTGCGGGCTCGACTTAGGGCGGCCTTACGAACTCACGGAGGCGAACAAAAATAATCCGGTCGGGTATTTCGAGAACAAAGCCTTCAATAAAATTAACCGGGCGCTCCTGTCGCACCTGGGAAAGAACTGGGACAATCCGCCGGCGATCGGCGACGGATGGGAGGCCGATCCGGCGTTGGTGTCGCTGGCCGAGGAGGGCCGGCGCGTGATCGAGAGCTTTGCCGGCAGCCCGCACTGGGGCTGGAAAGACCCCAAGACCACGGTGGTCTTGCCCTTTTGGCAGCGGCTGCTTCCCGTCATGCGCTATGTCGTTTGCCTGCGCAACCCGCTGGATGTTGCCAACTCGCTGCTAAAGCGCAACGGCTTTCCCGTCGAGCATGGCGCCTATCTGTGGCATCATTACACGCGCGCCGCGATCCGGTACACGGAAGGGCACCGGAGGATCTTTGCTTTTTACGAGGACTTCTTCAACGACGGCGCGGCGGAGCTCGAAAGATTGGCGGCGTTTTGCGGTTTGGGAGAGGCGGGCGATCGGAGCGGCGCGCTGGAGACGATTTTGCCCGATTTGCGCCACCATCGGGATGAAACCTCTCGACTCTTAGACCATCCCCAAATCGCGGCCGAGCACAAACTTTTTTATCTGGGACTCCGGGCGTTGGTCGCCGGAGCCTCGGCGAACAGCGGGGGCGAGAGTGACCGGGAGGCCGCGGTCTCGGTAAGAGTCGGCCGACTGGCGCGTCTGTTCGATGCTTTGCGCGATCAGCAGCCGATCGCGGGCCTCGAATCGGAGCTGGTGGAAAAGGAGCAGCGCTTGCGAGAGCTCCACGCGAAGCTTCAGCGCCTGGAGCAGGCCGCGACGGAGAGTCGCAGGGGTCTGGGATTCAAGTTGACCGCCGCGCTTGCCAGGATTTTCGGAACGGGGGAATCGCCGTCCGGCGCGCGGAAACGCTCATGACGGCCATCGCGTCTAAAGGAGTGACCCGCTTCGCATGATCAGCGAATTGAAATGGCGTTATCTCGACAATCTCGGGCCGGTGCTGGCTCATCGGCGGGACCGGCAGCCGCTGGCGGGCGAAGCGGCGCGTGTCGTCGCCGAATTGAATCGGAACGGCATCGCGATGACCTCGGTGGCCGCCTTGCTGCGCGATCCGTCGTGTTTTTCCTCGCTTGAGACTGCCGTCGCCGAGCTGGAGCGGCTGGCGGCGGACGAGATCGCCGCGGCGCGGCAGGCCGCGAATCGCGCCGACGGCTGGAAAACCTATCTTCTGGAGTTTCTCGGAAAACATCCCGTGCTCGATCCACAGAGCGTCTATGCCCGCTTCGCGCTGCAAACGGAGATCCTACGGATTGCCAACGGCTACTTTGGCATGCGCACGCGGTTGCGGACCTACAACGTCTGGCGCAACTTCGCCACGAAAATGGCGCCGCGCAATTCTCAACTCTGGCACCGCGATCCGGAAGATCGTTACGTTCTGAAGGGTTTTGTGTATCTCGACGATGTGGGCCGGGGCTGCGGCCCCATCACCTACGCGGCGGGCAGCCATCCCAAGGGGGGCTTGAAGCGCGCGCCGGCCTTCACGAAGACGGCTGGGGACAAAGCGAAGCGGAGCGACGACGCGCAAATGGCCGCAGTCGTGCCGCCGGAGCGCTGGATCGAAGGGACCGGTCCTAAAGGGACGATGGTTTTTGCGGATACGCGCGGCTATCACAAGGGGGGACAAGCGACGGAGCGCGATCGCCTCTTGTACATGTGCATGTTTACCTCCAGGGCCTCGAGATATCCGGAGGGCTTTCAACGTCCTGCGGATTTTACCGTGCCGGCGGGGATAAACCGGGAACAGATATCCGCCCTGAGCGCCGAGGGCAGGGAGCTACGTGGTTTGGGAAAACCTAACGGCGGTGGCGTGTAGCCGTGAACGGGGTAAGCTTCCCTGTCAAGATCACAGAGTCTGGCTTCCACTGAGGTTCGACATGCCACGTAGACTCAAAAGAGGCGTCCGATCCCTCGCAGACGCCCTTCTTAAACTCATGTCACAGTTTCTTTTGACAGCGTGCGGGAAGATGATATAGTTGCCGGAAACTTTTAGGGATGCACGATCTGACATGTGTTTCAATGAAGCCGGCACCGGCGGAATCCGGAGCCGTTAACAGTGAACCAAGGAGCCGAGCCTCGCTATGGATTTACCCAAGCTAACTTCAGCGACAGTCTGGACCGAGGATCGGGTGCGTCGATTGCTCAAAGAGGAATCCTTCAGCTATCAGCGAATCTCCCTGCCCTACAACCTTCACACCGGAGGCAAGGATCGCTCTGCCAGTTGTCGTAAGATCCTTCCCGATGATCTCACGGGAAAGACTGTTCTCGATGTAGGCAGTTACAACGGCTACTTCTGTTTCGAAGCGCTCAAACGAGGAGCAAAAAGCGCGCTCGGGCTTGAACTGCATGCCGACAGGCTCCGCAAGGCGAAACTGCTTGCAGAATGCCTAGGGTCGCCGGCAGAGTTTCGCCCCGCCGACGTCGAAAGGGAACCTATCGATGGACAGTTCGATTACGTGCTTTGTCTCAACGTCCTCCATCACACGAGGAATCCGCTCGCCGTGCTCGAGAAGTTGATCGCGGCGACTCGCGAAAAATTAATTCTCGAGGTGGCAGGGCTCGGCAGTCATGAACGTCGTAAGATCAAAGTACCCTGGACAAGCGGGTGGATCCTGAATCGCTCGCCGATTTTATTCGTGAGCCACCGGGAATCACCAACGCGGGACTACGGCCAGCGTTTCTTCATTACCGCTCCAGCCATCAAAAATCTCCTCCTGTCCCACGGCAACCTGTTCGCTTCGGTGGATATCCTCCCGTCCGCAAAAAAAGGGCGGTTTATCGCCATCGCCCACAAACGGCAGGTCGGGAAGTTGCTGGTCATCGCCGGGCCCAGTTCCGCGGGAAAAAGCACCCTGATCAAGAGACTGCGCGGCGGGGAACTGCCTCAGATCGAAGAGCGGATCGGCTTCAGCCTTTCTGGAGTTCGCGTTGCCAGCGGGCGGAACCTTCCGCGCGTGCGAGAAGCTCAGTTCGACCGCCTCATCTTCCACTATGATTTTCTTCGTCCCCGATGGCGCAGCGCTTGCGTCTACGAGCGAGACGAAGCGCTGGACATCTTGGCTTGCGCAAAGGAAATCACGTTTGTGACGATCTGGACCCCGCCCGACGTGTTGCTGCGTCAATTTGAGCAAGACGAGCTAAAGCTCGGCGGAAAGCGACCTGTTCGCTGGAAAATCAGACGGCACAACATTGTTCGCGAACAGTACCGGAACCCGGCGAACGTGTACGGATTTTACAAGGATTGGTTCGCATTTTGCCGGGGCAGGCCGGGCAAACATATCGTGGTGTCATTCGAAGGCGGCCTCCAATTCTACAGCCCCGATGAATGGGAACAACGTAGTTTGGAGAAACCTAACGGCGGTGGCGTGTAGCCGTGATGGCTGTCCGTTCTTCATGAACCGTATCAGTTGTACCTGCCGGGCGTTACATCGATGCGGCGAGAGCGCGGCGTCGCGGCGTTCTACATTGGCTTCTTCGTGAGACCTCTAAACATTCTGATCGCCAACAACTGGCGTTACAACATCGGCGGGGTCGAGCTGTGGGCGGATAGATTAGCGGCCGACTTGAGGGGGCGCGGCCATCGCGTCGCTTTCGTCGTGCGGCGGGACTCCAAGCTCTATCCGAAGCTCATCGCCGACGGAGCCGAGGTTCATGCGTTTCCCATGCGCGGCGACATGGATCCACGCACGGTGATTCCGTTGGCCCGGCTCATTCGGCGAAAACGCTTGGACATCATTCTCACTCTTAGAGAACGGGACTTTCGGTTGGCCGGATTGGCGGCCAAGCTGGCGTTTCGGGGTCGCGTCGTGGCCCGGATGCGGGCTGTTTCCGGTCACGACCAGAGCCAACACAAGCGCAATTTCCAATTTTACCGCCAGCGCTGGAGGTACAATTATTTCGCCGCGAAAGTGATTACGAATTCCGCAAGAGGGAAGCGGGATTTAGTGGAGGGTGGGTGGCTCGCGGCGGATCGGGTGGAGATGCTGCGCAACGGCGTGGATCTGACCGTGTTCGATCCCGACCGGGTTCCAAGAGGGGCGGTGAAAAAAGAGTTCGGCATCCCCGCCGATGCGCCGGTCGTGTCCCTTATCGCCCGGTTAAGCGAGGGAAAAGGGCAGCTCCTGTTGGCCGAGGCTGCGTGTCGACTGCGGGAGCGCCACCCAAACGCATTTTTCTTATTGGTCGGAGGGCCGACGCGGCAAAAGTTTCTTCAGACGCTACGCGAGTTTATCCAGGAGGCCGGCCTGCGGGAGCGTTTGATTCTCACCGGTTTTCGGACCGACGTGGCGCGCATTCTCGCCGACACCGACGCGGTGGTGCTTCCCTCGGTCGCTGAGGGGCTGCCCAACGTGGTCCTGGAAGCGATGGCCATGCGCCGCCCGGTGATCGCCACGGATGTCGGCGGGACGGAAGAGGTCGTTGAGGACGGGGTGAACGGTTTTTTGCTTCCTGTCCCCGTGTCGGGTCCGCTGCTCTGCGAGAAGCTCGATTTTCTCCTTGCGCATCCCGCGGAGCGGGAGAGAATGGGAAGAATGGGACGGGCCGTGGTGGAGCGCGAGTTCGATCTTCGCCGTAGCGTGGAGCGCTACGAAGAGCTTTTCTATCGTGTCTTAGGCGAGCCATGCGCGGGAGAGCGCGCGCCGGGCCTTTCCGGTCGTTGACTTGGCGGAGGAAACCCATGGAGATTCTCGCCGTCATTCCCGCGCGAGGCGGATCGAAGTCCATGCCGCGAAAAAATATCCGGCCGCTCTTGGGCAAACCGCTGATCGCCTGGATCATCGGCGAAGCGAAAAAGTCCGGGCTTATCACCCGCGCCATCGTATCGACGGACGACCCGGAGATCGCCGCCGTGGCAAAGGCCTGCGGCGCCGAAGTTCCCTTCATGCGGCCGGCGGAACTGGCGCAGGATCTCTCGACCGACGTGGAGTTCTTGGTGCACGCGCTGGACTGGCTGAAGCGCGAAGAGGATTACGAGCCGGAGATTGTCTTGTGTCTCCCGGCCGACCGCTCCCCTTTGCAGAGTAGCATCGATTTTCTGACGCTCATGTCACGCAGGTAGAAGCTTGACAAATTTCCATTTTATATCTATACGATAGTCTACTTCGCTAATTTAACCCCCTGGAGACCTAAATGAAGGCCGGACGCGTTTTATGCCTCTACCCTAATGAACGCGGGATGAGCACCCTACCACCATCGCTAGCAATCTTGTCCCAGGTTCTCACCCGATAGAAGAGGTTGGAGGTTTGCTTTATGGCTAATTTCCGAGTCTTATTTATTTACCCGAACCAACGTACCGAATCCTTAGTGCCACCATCGTTGGCTATTTTTTCCCGCATTCTAAAGGATCGGGGTTATACCGTTGATCTCTTTGATACTACCAACTACGATCTTGATGCTGATGACTACATTCAGACTAAATTCACCAAGGAGCGCAACGATTCGAAGGGTTATGTGCAAAGTCTCCTTGTTCGGCCTTTCGAGTCACGTGCCGAACTTCACCGGAAACATACTCGGGCTGTTGATGGACTAAGAAAGAAGGTTGAGGAATTCAAACCCGATTTGATCGCGGTAACTTCCACAGAGAGCACATTCCTTCTGGCTATTAATCTCCTTAAGGCCATCAAAGAATATCAAATTCCTAATATCGTTGGAGGTGTCTTCCCAACGTTCGCCCCACACCGTGCTTTGAGTTTCCCTGAGGTTGATATGATATGTGTTGGCGAAGGCGATAACCTCCTCGTGGAACTTTGTGAAAGGATGAGCAAGGGTCAGGACTATAGCAAGGTTACTAGCTTGTGGCTCAAAAAGAAAAATGGGGATATCGTTAAAAATACAATGACGGATCCTGTGAATGTTGATGAAGTTCCGGATCCAGATTTTGAGCTCTTTGAAGAAATTCAGCTTTATCGTCCGATGTATGGCAAGGTTTATAAAATGATTCCGGTCGAGACCATGAGAGGATGTCCCTATACCTGCACTTTCTGTAATTCTCCCGCCCAAAATTATCTTTATAAAGAGAGGACAGGTAAGAATTTTTTCCGAAAGCGTTCCTTGGAACGTGTCCACAACGAGCTGGTTTATTATCGGGACGTTATGAAGGCAGAATATATCTATTTCTGGGCCGATACCTTCTTCGCCTGGTCAGAAAAGGAATTTGATGCATTTTGTGAGATGTACTCGGATATCAAGTTGCCATTTTGGTGCCAGACACGCGTAGAAACTGTTACCGAAGACAAGCTCCGAAAAATAAAAGACATCGGGCTACATTTCCTTGGATTTGGGATGGAACATGGTAACGAGAAATTTCGTGCCGAGGTTGTTAGCCGCAAGTATAGTAATGAAACGGCCATCGAAGCCCTCAAAATCCCTAAACTTTTCGATGTTCCATTTTCGATGAACAATATTATCGGTTTTCCTGATGAAACTCGTGAATTGTCTGACGATACTATTGAAATCAACCGTAGTATCCAGCCTACACAAATGAGCTGTTCCATTCTGCAGCCTTATTACGGAACTCCAATCCGACCCCTTTGTGAGGCAAAAGGTTATCTTCATCCAGACATCCTCTGCCCTGCTAACTCGGAAAATACGGTGATGAACTTGCCCACTTATACCCCCGATCAACTGATCGGGCTTAAGCGAACTTTTGCCATGTACGTTAGGTTTCCTAAGAGCCGCTGGCCCGAGATCAGAATCGCAGAACAGTTGACTCCGGAGGGAGACGCCATGTGCCGAAAGCTTGGTGAAGAGTTTACAGCAACTTTCTTCTCCACCCCTAAGACAGACATCACTGAACAAGGCAATCCCATTCCTGTCGACGTCCAAAAAAGGTTGGCGGCCGACGACACTTTGCCACTCAATAATTAACTTTTTGTCGGAGTTTTAAAGCATTGATCCTATGCAAAAGGCGTTTGCAAAAAAAGGCCAGAGCGCTTGAGGTTTGTCCAGCGCTCTCCACTCTGCTTGTCTGCTTCCGTTTATTCACCGGCGGCTCCTGAAGGGGTCTTCCGTCCGCTATACAATCGAATCTAAGCTCATGATTTGCTGCCGTAAACAGATGCGTTGTATCCCGAATAGTAGGTTCGGTAATACGAGTACCCGGAGCGTGGAGCGCTACGAAGATCTTTTCTATCGGGTGTTGGGCGAAAGCCGGTGAGCAGGATCTTTCCTGCCCGCGAGGTGAAGGAGGACACCCATGGAGATTCTCGCAGTTATTCCCGCGCGAGGCGGTTCGAAGTCCGTGCCGCGAAAAAATATCCGGCCGCTTGCGGGCAGGCCGCTGATCGCCTGGATCATCGGCGAAGCGAAGAAGTCCAAGCTCGTCACCCGCGCCATTGTATCGACGGATGATTCGGAGATCGCCGCCGTGGCAAAGGCCCACGGCGCGGAGGTGCCGTTTATGCGGCCGGCGGAGCTGGCGCAGGATCTCTCGACCGACGTCGAGTTCCTGCTGCACGCGCTGGGCTGGCTTAAGCGCGAGGAGAATTACGAGCCGGAGATCGTCCTCCGCCTCCCGCCGACCTCTCCTCTCTGCACGGCGGCGCGGATCGACGAGGGAATCCGCAAATTGCTCGACACGCCGGAGGCCGACGCGGTCCGGCCGGTCATCGAAGCCTCCAAGCATCCCTACAAGATGTGGAAGATCTCGGCGGATGGCCGGTGGCTGGAGCCTTTCCTGGCGACGGAAATCACCGGATTTGCCGCGCCGCACGATCTGCCGCGGCAGCTCTTCCCGAAAGTCTACATGCAGACGGGAGCGATGGATGTGATCCGGCTCCGCACGCTGCGCGACTTGAAATCGACCTCGGGAAATAAGCTCGCCTATTTTGTTATGGAGGCCGACGAAGCGATCAACATCGACCACGAGATGGATTTCGCGATGGCCGAATTCTTTATGCAGCGGCGGCTGCGGTCGCAAGGCGGCGGAAAATAGCCGTCCGGCATGGCTGTAAACCTTGCTACGGGCGTCGTTTAGGGTTAAAATCAGCTAATTTTCGTTCGACAAAAGCAGCGGAGGTGCCAAGTTGCCTGAGGGCAAGGAATTCGATTTTAACGGCCTGTTTATTTTTGAGGTCGCGAACAATCACCAGGGAAGCGTGGCGCACGGCCACCGGATCGTCCGGGAGATCGGGCGCGTGGCGAAGGCCGCGGGCGTGCGCGCGGCCGTCAAGCTCCAACTACGCGATCTCGACACTTTTATCCATCCGGCGTACCGGGAGAGCCGCGAGAACAAGCATATCCAGCGGTTCTTATCGACGCGGCTTACGGAAGCGCAGTTCGGCGATCTGGTCGGCGAGATCGGGAACGAAGGGTTGATCCCGCTCTGCACGCCGTTCGACGAGCCGTCGGTCGACCTCATGATGCGGATGGGGCTCGAGTTGATCAAGATCGGCAGCTGCTCCGCGCAGGATTGGCCGCTGCTCGAACGCGTGGCCGACGCGGGCAAGCCGGTGATCTGCTCCACCGGCGGGCTGACGGTCAAAGAGATCGACAACATCGTGAGCTTCTTCCAGCACCGCGGCATTCACTTCGCGTTGATGCATTGCGTGGCGATCTATCCGTCGCCGAACGGCAAGCTGAGCCTGTCGCAGATTCAAGTGCTGAAAAACCGCTATCCCGGCGTTCCGATCGGCTTTTCGACGCACGAAGAGCCATCGAATCTGACCGCCGTCGGCATCGCGTATGCGATGGGCGCGCGGCTCTTCGAGAAACATGTGGGGGTTCCCGACGACGGCGTCCAGTTGAACGCCTATTCCGCGACGCCGGAACAGGTCGGGGCCTGGCTGGCCGCTTACGGGCAGGCCGTAGCGGCTTGCGGCGGGAACGGCGAGCGGGCGATCGAGGAGGCGGAGATCAAGGATCTGCGCTCGCTGACGCGCGGCGCTTACGCCAAGCGGCCGCTGAAAACGGGCGCGGCGATGAAGCGCGGCGACGTGTTTTTCGCTATGCCGCTGTTAGAAGGCCAGCTCACGAGCGGCCATTGGAAAGAGGGACTGGTCGCCGATCGCGACTATGCGACCGGAGAGGCGGTGGCGGCCGCTTTGCGCTCCGGCCGCCCGACCCGAAAAGAGCTGATCTATTCCAGTATCCACCAGCTCCGGGGGATGCTGAACGCGGCCCGCATTCCGCTCGGACACGATTTTTCTGTCGAGCTTTCCCATCACTACGGTCTGGAGCGGTTTCACGAGATCGGCTGCACGCTGATCGAATGCATCAACCGCGACTACGCCAAGAAGCTGGTCATCCAAACGCCGGGGCAGTGGAATCCGGTGCATTACCACAAGAAAAAGGACGAGACGTTTCAGGTGCTTCAGGGAGTGTTGGAGGTCGAGCTGGAGGGCAAAAGAAAAATCCTCGAGCCGGGCGACGCGCTGTGGATTCCGCCCGGGGTCTGGCATGGATTCGGCACCAAGACCGGCGTGATCTTCGAGGAGATCTCCACCCGGAGCCACAACGACGACTCGTTTTACGTCGATCGGGAGATCGCCGCGATGCCCCGGGAAGAGCGCAAGACGTCGCTGCACAATTGGGGGCGGCACCAGTTCGATTCCGCGAGCGAGGAAGAAACGGAAGAGCGGAAGTAGCTCCCCTCCCCGGAAAATCCGCCTCCATGATCAAAGCGGTCGTCCTCGATTTCGACGGAGTCATCGTCGACTCCAACCGGCTCAAGCGCGAGAGCTTCTTCGCCCTGTTTTCCCAAACCGAGGAAGTCGCCTCCGTCGTCGGCGCGATCCTGTCGCAGAAGTGGCGGCAATCCCGTTTTGAAATCCTGCGCGAGGCGATCCAACGATTGAACTTGGCGGGCGAAGCAGAGATCGAGAGCCTGGTTCAGGACTATGCTCACCGTTACAACGAAAAGGTCCAGCGCGGAATCGCCGAGATGGGACTGATCCCGGGCGTCGGCGAATGGCTGGCGGCGCTGTCGCAAAGATATCTGCTCTATCTCGATTCCGGGACCTACGAGCCGGCGCTGCACGAGAGCATCGAACGGTTGAATATCGCGCGCCGGTTCTTAGCTGCGTACGGCGGCCCCGCGGGGAAAGTTGAAAATTTACGAAAAATATTCGCCCATCGGTCGATCCGGGCGGAGGAAACGACGTTCGTCGGCGACGGCGCGGAGGACCGCGACGCGGCCCAGGAGTGCGGCTGTTGGTTCGTCGGCGTGGGGAACGAATTCAACGGCTGGGGCGAGGAGGAGTTTCCGGTGGTCGGCGGCCTCGGCGCCGCGCTTTCCATCATCGATGGCTTTAATTTAAAGAATCCCGGTGAAAACGGTCAAAGTCAAAATTATCGGCGCGGGCTCGATCGGTAATCATCTCGCCCAGGCTTGCCGGCGGATGGATTGGGACGTCGTGGTGGTGGACCGCGACCGCGCGGCGCTCGACAGGATGCGGAACGATCTCTACCCGAGCCGGTACGGCCGCTGGGATGCGCGCATCGAGCTTCGCGTCTCCGCGGAGGAGCCGCGCGGCGGCTTCGATATCATCTGCATCGGCACTCCGCCGGACGCGCGCATGGGGCTGGCGGTCAGGGCGTTGGAGGAGCGGCCGAAAATTTTGCAGCTTGAAAAGCCGCTCTGCTGCCCGACGTTGGAGGGGCTGGATCTCTTTTTGTCCCGCTACGGCGCGCAGCGGGAAACGATCGCTGTGGTCGGCTACGATCACGCGGTCTCGCAGGCGGTCTCCGCAGTGCTCGAACGGCTGGATTCCGGTTGGGCCGGCGAGATCGCTACGGTCGATGTCGAGTTCCGCGAGCATTGGGACGGTATTTTTAAAGCGCATCCGTGGCTGTCCGGACCGCGGGATTCCTATCTCGGATTTTGGTCGCGCGGCGGCGGCGCCGGCGGCGAGCACTCTCACGCGCTTCATCTTTGGCAGCTTTTCGCCGGGCGCGCAGGGTTGGGGAGGTGGCGGCAGGTCAGCGCCGTCATGGCGATGGAGCAGGCGGGAGGCGCGGATTACGATTCGTTGTGCGCATTTTCATTTGTGACCGATCGGGGAAAGGTGGGACGAGTGGTCCAGGATGTCGTGACTTCGCCGCCGCGCAAATGCGCGCGGCTTCAGGGGTCGGAGGGCTTTATCGAGTGGATTTGCAACGGCCACGCAAAAGGCGATATGGTTTGCTATGGGCGCGCGGGCAAGGATCCGGTCGAAGAGGTCTATCCGAAGACGCGGCCGGATGATTTTTATCGCGAGATGGACCACCTGCGGGAACTGCTTGAAAAGAGGATTTCGCCGGAGCAGTCGCCGATATCGCTGGACAGCGGGGTGGCGGTGATGCAGGTCCTGGCGACGGCACACCGGCATCGCAACGGGACGGCGGAAATTCCATCGGCTCCATACACTTCCCGCTGATAGCGCTGCGATTCGTAGTTCGATTCATGACTCAAGGGTAACGAATGGCTCAGGAGACGACGTTATTTATTTACCTTCGGTTGGGAAGTTCCCACCGTGCCATCCTGCGTTCGGAGCTGTTTCCGACGCTCAGGTCCAATCCCAATCTGCGGCTGGTCATCATCTCTCCGCTGGGCGACGAGGCCTACCTGCGCGGCGAGTTTCAAAGCGGGAACGTGTTTGTCGAGCGGCTGCCCAAAACGCGCGCCGATGGGTTGGAGCGCAAGCTCAAGAAGCTGAAAAATTATATCTGGCTGTCGCACAACCCGCCGCAGACCTTTCGCATCCGTCGGGAGAGGACGCGGCGGGGGCGGCTGTCCGGCCGTTTGCGGGTCCTTTGGGAAGAGAGCGTCGCGGCTTTCATGAGCGTATTGGGGATTACCGAGAAGAGCGTCGGCGGATGGGAGATCGCGCTGTTTCGCCGCCGCAGGATCGCGCGCCTGTTCGACCGTTACCGGCCCGACGCCGTGCTGTTTACCAAGCTCCATTCCACCAATATTCATGTCGTGAAGGAGGCGAAGAAGCGGAACGTGGAAACCGTCTGCTTCGTCGAGGGGTGGGACAATCCGACGAGCAAGGGGCCGTTTTCGGTCGAGCCGGACCATATCCTCGTCTGGAACGACTGCATGAAGCGGGAAATCGTCGAGCACCACGGCTTTCCCGCGGAGAAGATCGACGTGGTGGGGGTTCCGCAGTTCGATTTTTATTATGACCGCTCGAAATTTTGCGGCCGGGAAGAGTATTTCCGCAAGCACGGATTCGACCCGGCGCGCAAGCTGATCGCCTATTGCGTCGCGGGCGGGACGATCGCGCGGACCGAGCCCCTGATCGTCGACATGCTCTATCGGGCGATGATGGAGGGGCAGGTGAAATCGCCGGCGCAGCTGCTGGTCAGGCTCCATCCCACGACGCACGGGGACTATCTAAAACAATTCGACCGGTTCAAGGGGCTGCCGCATCTGATCCTCCAGCCGGCGGGGCGGGTGGCGAAGATTCAGGACGGCTGGGATCCCTCCCGGGACGATATGACGCGCCTGGCCGAGACCATGATCCATTCGAACGTCGTGGTCAATGTCCAGTCCACCATTTCGCTCGACGCGATCGCCTTCGACACGCCGGTGATCGGCATCGCGTTCGAAGGGGACGGGCCGCACGATTATCTCGACTCGTATCGCCGGTACTACGACTACACGCACTTCAACCCGGTGTTGCGCAACGGCGGGCTTCGGCTCGCCGGCAGCCTAGCGGAGCTGATCGAACATGTGAATCGCTACCTCGACGATCCGTCGTTGGACGCGGAGGGAAGGGCCCGCGTGAGAAAAGAGCAGATGTACGCGCTGGACGGGAAGTCGGCGAGGCGGGCGGGCGAAGCGGTTCTCAAGGCGATCGGGCTGAGACCCGGCGGCGCCGAGGCTCAGCGTCGGGCGGATTTGGGGAGCGCGCCCGCAAAACTTGAGTCCCCTTCGGAGGCCTAACGCTTCCGTGAATCCGAAAAAAGATTATTTTGTATCCGTTGCCGTTGCCACCAAAGGGCGCATCGAGGGGCTGGACCGGCTCTTACGCACGCTTTCAGAGGACGAGGCCCGCGCGGAGATTCCCCACGAAATCTTGGTCGGCAACAACGCGCCCGACGAGGCGACCGCTCGCGCGGTCGAGGAGACGGTGCGAAAGTATTCGGAGCGGCCGAATTCCGCCCTGCGCTCGTTCCGTGAGCCGGTGCCGGGCAAATGCCTTATCCTGAATCGTCTCTTGCCGATCGCCAAGGGGGACATCCTTGCATACCTGGACGACGACGTCGAAGTTGCGCCGGGGTGGCTTAGGACGACGCGCGATTTTTTCGTTCATCATCCCTACGAGGTGATGCAAGGCCGTATTCTCTTTCCACCGGCGATCAAGGACGATCCCGAGTTCCTGAAAGCCTGGAACCGCTACCGCACGATCATGTACGTGAATTTCGGGGATGAGGTGAAGCAAATCCGCGACTTGACCGGCGCCAATATGGCGGTCAGGCGGGAGGTCTTCGACAAGGTCGGCCTGTTCGACGAGCGCATCGGTCCGGGACAGTCCGGCACTTCGATGGACGTGGAGTTCGGCCAGCGGGTCATGCGCATGGGACTGCGCATCGGCTACGAGCCGGCCTCGATCGTCTACCACGACATCGACTGGTCCCGCTTTACCGAAGAATATTTCCGTTCGCGCCACGAGCAGCAGGGCAGAAGCCGCCTGATTTACAAAAACAGCTCGATGGCGGCGATTGTCGCAGATCTCACTCGTTCGCTGCTTTCGCTCGGCTGGTATTCGCTATTTTACAACGAGCGTAAGAGATACCGATCTTTGGGAAGAAGCTATCATTATCGAGCGATGCTCAAGGAGAAGATGGGACGCCTATGCGAGTCTGCCTGATTTTCCCGAAATCCACATTTTTAGAAGACCCGATGGTGTTTCCTCCCCTGGGTCTTTGGTGGCTCTGGTCGGTGCTGAAAAAAGCCGGCCATGAAGTCGGGTTCATCGACATGTCCGAGCATAACCTCGAGACAAGTGAGATTCCGCGCGGCTTTGACACCTATCTGGTTTCGGGGACCTCGCCGCAAGGCCGGGAGATAAGAAAGCTCGGAGTAGAGTTTCGCAACCGTGGAGTGCCGGCGATCTTGGGCGGCCCCCATGCGACCAACTATCCACGCGACTGCCGGAAGTATTTTCCGCTCGTTGTCCGTAGAGAAGGCGAGAGCGCCGTGCTGAAGGCCCTGGAGCGCGTGCAGCGCGGCGCGGCGCTCGAGTATCTTTCGGACGAGGATCTGGTGAGAGTGCGGATGGGCGAAAAGCCGGCTTTGGAGAAATGCCACCGCGGCGTGATCGAGGACGCCTTCATCGGCGACCTGGGCGCGATACCGATTCCGAACCGCTCTTACGCCGGCCACTATCACTACTACCTTCCGGACGAGAACGGCATCAAGCGGCGGGGAACCAGCATGTTCACCTCGCGAGGCTGTCCGAAGCGGTGCGATTTTTGCGACTCGCCCAACCTGTGGTCGCGCGTCGTTCGCAATACGCCGGTTGCCAGAGTCGCCGAGGAATTCGCGCAGATCAAAGAATTGGGAATGGACGCCATTCAGTTCTACGACGATATCCTGCCGATCAATCCGCGTCGGGTCGCCGAGATCTGCGGCCATCTCAAACGCTACGGGTTTATCTGGAGATGTTTCTGCCGCGTCGATATCATCACGAAGCATGGCGGCAAGGACTATCTCAAGTTTATGTACGACCACGGGCTGCGGGAGGTTCTGATCGGCGCCGAATCCGGCTCGCAGACGATCCTCAACAACATTCACAAAGAGACGACGGTCGAGCAGAACGCCAATGTCCTCCAGTGGTGCGACGAGGTCGGGATACGGTGCAAGCTGTCTTTCATCATCGGTCTCCCCGGGGAAACGCGAGAGACCCTGGAGGAGACGCGAAAGTTTCTCCGCACGCACCTGATCCAGGCGCCGCGCAGGATGCGGCACAAAGTCGATCTCTGCTCGTATATCCCGATGGCGGGAACGCCGATCTACAAGGCCGTGATGCGCCGGCAAGACGACAGCTTGGATGGGGGAGAGGAGTTTGACAGCTACGGTTATCATCCGGGGGAAAACGCCTCCGATTTCGATCTGCGGTGGAATGTCGACGCCGCGCTGATGGATAATTTTTTCTACGAACCGGAGAGCCTCGACGGCCATCTCGCCCCCGACGAGATTTTCTATAAGGGAAGGGCCGGCGCCGTGCGCCAGATTGTCTCCACTTCGAGCATAACTCGGGAAGAGCTGCAAAAGGCCCGCGATGAGATCGAAGCCGAGGTGCGGGCCGCAGGAATCTCATACTGACGCCCTCTGGGGAGCGCGGCGGTGGCCCACAGGGGTACGAGGCTTGCCGAGCGGTCCTACCCGCTTATACTTAGACACGCCATGAACGAACAAAGGATCAGCGTTGTCGTCCCAACGCGAAATCGCCGCGACAGCCTCCATAGACTGCTTTCCAGCTTACGGCAGACGCGCGGCCTGGGAAGGATCGCGCTCGAAGTGATCGTCGTGGATAACGGCTCTACGGACGACACAGCGAAGTATCTCAACGAGATCAGCGCCGAATGGCCGACCGTCAAAAGCCTATCCGAGGCGCGAGTCGGCAAAAACTTCGCGCTCAATAAAGGCATCGGCGAAGCTAAGGCTGAGATCCTTTGTCTGATGGACGACGATATCGTGCTGGATGCGGGATGGCTGGAGGCGCTGGTCGAAGATTACGCGACGACCCGATACGATGCGCTGCAACCGCGGGTCCTTCCGGGCACGGATCCGACGGGAAAGTCCGCGGAGCCTAGCCGCCTCTACGAATACAACATCCCGATCGTCGATTACGGCGACTCGATCAAGGACCGGCGGGGTCTCACGGGCGTCATTATGTCGTTGCGGCGCCGCGTGATCGAGAAGGCCGGGTTGTTTGATGAAAGGCTCCCCGCGCTGGGATATCACGGAGACACGGATCTTTCCCGACGCATCCGTGGAGCAGGCTTTTCCATCGGCTACACGCCGCACGTCGTCGCGTACCACGAGCTAAACCCGAATCGCTATGGGATCCGTTATGCCCGCCTGTTCCAATATCGGAAAGGTGTGAGCCGTAGTCTCTATGCGAGGGATTCCATCTTGTTCAACGTTATCCCGAACCTGCTGGCGAATATTTCACGTTATATCTATTATCGCGCCGCGCGGAATGCGCAGAAGATCTACAAAACAGAGATGCGCATCATGAAATACTGGGGTTACCTCGCGGGAAGACTTCAGCGCGTGACCGGCAAAGAGCCATGGAAATAGCTTCGCAGACCAAAAGTCCCGCCGTTTCCGTCGTCGTGGCCGCATTCAATCGAGCGCAACTTCTTCCCCGGACGATCGACAGTCTTGTAAGCCAGAGCTTCAAGGAATTCGAGTTGATCGTAGTGGACGACGGCTCCACCGATCACACTTTCGAGGTTCTCAAAGCCTATGGGGACAACGTGCGAGTTTTCCGCCAGGAAAATCGCGGCCCCTCGGCCGCGCGCAATCTCGGCGTGCGCCACGCGCGGGGCCGGTGGATCGCGTTCCAGGATTCCGACGACTTGAGCGCGCGCGACCATCTTCAGTCGCTCTTCGATTTCATCCAAACGCGCCTCGACCACGGCCTGGTCTTTGCCAACGGCGGTTATCTCGCCGGCCCGCAGCACGACCGCGAGACGATCATTCCGCCGGCCAAATCGCGACGGCTCGCCGCGAGAGGGGTGACGCTCGGGGACCTCTTCGACAAAAGCATTTTTCGTCTGCAAGCCTCGCTCATTCAAAAATCCGCGCTGGAGTCGGTCGGCGGATTCGATGAGAGCATTCGCGTCGGCGAGGACCTCGATCTGGCGATGAGAATTTGGCTGCGCTACCCCGTGGCCTATCTGGATAAGGTCGTGTTTTTCTATCGCCGCCACGAGGGCAACCTGGTGGGCAACAGCGAGCTGCGGCTGACGGACAACATCCGGGTGATCGAGAAACTGGCGCGCGAGTCTCCACGGGCGCGAGAGATCCTCGGCCCGGCGAGGATTGCGCGGCGGATCGCCTATCGCTATTATCGGCTGGCTAAGAACTGCTGGAAGCGCGGCGAGAGGGAGAAGGCCCGGCGGGCTATCCGACAGGCGGTTTCGCTCCGCCCCTTTGCCCTGAAGTACCGCTATTACCGGTCGGTGTGGGTTTGATCTCGGTAGTGGATCCCTCCCGCGAAATAGAAGAAAAAAATCAAATTAATTATAACCGTAACGCTTATCCAAGTGGGCGATGACTTCATCGAGATAAAGAAGGTCCTGCGGGCTTAAGTAATCCTTGTAACCCCCTACGAGACCGCGCCTCACTTTAAAAGACTCCGGGTCGTCGATGTTCCCCGGCGTTAAAATCTGCGTGCGGAATTCCCCGGCAGCCTCCATTCGTTTCATGTTGTCGAAGCTGGAAAACTTTATGCTGCGCCCCAGGATGGACTCGTCGATCTCTTGAAATCCTACGAAGGCAAGCACTTCACGAAAGACCTTCGCGGTATCGCGCTGGCAATCCTCATAACGAACGAGTTTGAAGGCGGCTCGCTCAGCCCACTCGCTCATCCAACGATTCATAATGCCAACGATCATCTCTATTCCAGACTTCGGGTGTCGGATCAATTCGGATAGTGTGCCTCGGTATCGGTAGCTTCTCTTTGTCATCTGAAAATATAGTGAAACTATTACATCTCTTGGATCTCGCGCCAGCAACAGTATTCGCTTCTCGCGGCGCTCACGGCGAGGAATAAGATATCTCCCGAGCAGCCTATGCTTGAGTTTCCGTGCAGTTGCAACTTCCCATAGATCATGGGTCAATACGACTTTCGGGATCTTATCTCCGAAATCACCCCTATTCATCGTGAATGACCGGTTGTCGAGTTCGGAAAAGTAGGAATACAAAAAAACCCTTAGCCAGGTCCGGCCGCTTTTACCGATCGAGACCACTATAACATCCGATTGCGCAATGGAACGAGCGGTCTTTGTGAAGTTCCACCAGATTCTGGGTATCCTACAGGTTTGCGGGAGCATAGTCTTAACTTGAAGGGGTTGGGCGCTGCCTGCGCGACTTCGGGCTTGTTCTTCCCGCTTTTCTCTCCTGACGTCTATATTGTTGGCGTTGACGCGACGAAGTTTCAACTGAACAGTTGACCATATCGACGTTTTCATTAAAAGCGCGCGATAGAGATGTTCCCTCCATGAGGCCGAGTGTAGGCAAACCATAGTCCGGTCCCTAGGGAAAATCAATCTTTGTCGTTATAGGAGCTAAGTCTCCGGAGGAATACGAGAGGCGTTTTCCTTTCTTTCTTTACGCAGGCATTTGAAGTATAAACGGTCTTGGCGCACGGCTTTGTCGGGGAATAACCGCCTTCGGAACAATGCGAAACCATAAACCGGAAATTTCCGCCATTGTCGTTTGCTTTAACGAGGAGCACAACATTGGCCGCTGTCTCGAAAGCCTCAAGTGGTGCGACGAAATCGTCGTGGTCGATTCCTTCAGCACCGACCGGACGGTCGAGATCTGCCGCCGCTACACCGACCGGGTGATTCAACGGCCCTGGGCGGGCTATCGCGATCAGAAGGCCTTCGCCCACTCGCAGGCGTCCAAGGAATGGGTCTTCCTGGTCGATTCCGACGAGCAGGTCTCTCCTGAGTTGAAGGAAGAGATTTCTTCTGCTTTGGCTCATGCCGACGGCCGTGTCGCTGCCTTCGCCGCGCCGCGCCTGGTGCATTATCTCGGCCGATGGTGGTGGAACGGCGGCTGGTATCCCGACTACGATATCAGGATTTTCAGGCGCGAGCGGGCGCGCTGGGGTGGAAACGATCCGCACGAAAAAATTCTGGTCGACGGCGCGGCGCGGCGGCTGAAACATCCGTTGTTCCACTATTCGTATCGCGACGTCGCCGACCATTGGCAACGCATCAACCGCTTCACCACTATCTCGTCGTCCGAGTTGCAGGCCGCCGGAAAGCGGTGGAAGTGGATCGACAATCTGCTGCGGCCTCCGTTCCGCTTCTTTCGTTCCTATGTGTTGAAGCGCGGCTTTCTCGAAGGCTTTCCCGGATTTTTCGTCTGCGCCACGGCGGCGATTTACGTATTTCTCAAATATGCTAAGCTCCGGGAACTCGAGCTGAAGCCGCAGGAAAGCGGGCGCAGTGGATCGTGAACGGAGGCCTCTCCGTATCCTTCACATCGATCCCGAAAGGGCGTGGGGAGGCGGAGAGCGGCAGGTGATCGGACTATTGAGCCATCTGTCGCGCTGGGGACATGACAATCATCTCCTTTGCCATCCGGATTCGCCGCTTGAGGAAGCGGCGCGGCAAATCAAGGCTCGGACATCGCCGATCAGGATTCGCAACGAGATCGACTTAAGAGCCGTCGTTCCGTTGAGACGGCTGCTCAGGGGCGGGCGATACGATATTCTCCATTTTCACACCAAGCGGGCGCATGCTTTGTCGCTCTGGCTTGGGCGGCCGCCGCAAGGGTTGAGGCGCGTCGTAACGCGGCGAATGGATTATCCGGTGCGGCGCAACTGGTACGAGCGCTCTCTCTATAACCGGAAGGTGGACGGCGTGATCGCCATATCGGAGAAGATCGCGGCGCTGTTGATCGAGGGGGGCGTCCAGGGAGAAAAGATCCGCGTGATCTACAGCGGCGTCGATATCGCTTCGTTGGAGAATCGGCCCGTGCCGACTGAACGAACGAGCGTCCCGGTCGTCGGCATGGTGGCGGCGCTGGAAGAGAGAAAGGGCCATCGTTTTCTGGTCGAGGCGGCGGCGGAGCTGAAGCGCGAGGGGCAGCGGTTGCATTACAAAGTTGCCGGCAACGGGCCTGAGCGGGAAAAGTTGCGTGAGCTTGCCGTGGCGCTGGGCCTTCAAGAGGAGATCGAGTTCGTCGGATTCGTTTCCGACGTGGCGGCGTTTTTGGCTTCCATCGATCTTTTTGTCCTGCCGTCGTTGTTCGAGGGGCTGGGCGTGGCCGCGCTGGAGGCGATGGCCGCGGGAAAGCCGGTAATTGCCACGGAGGTCGGCGGCCTGAGCGAGTTGGTCGAAGATCGCCGCACGGGTCTGGTGGTTCCGCCGGGGGATGCGCATGCCCTGGCGCGGGCGATTGGCGAGCTGGTCTCGCAGGACGACTTGATGCGCGAGCTTGGCGAAAACGGCAGGCGGCGGGTCGCCGAGCGCTTTACGATGGAGCGGATGGCGCGGCAAAACGAGGCCTATTATTACGAATTGCTTGCGGCGCCGGGGACGGCCCGGTGAGCGAAAGGAGAGAATGCGCGTGGCGGCGAGTGTGAACCGGTTGTTGGCGTTGTTGGGGAGATTTCCCCGCCGTCGCCTGATGGTGGTGGGCGATCTGATGCTGGACCGCTTCATTTGGGGCGAGGTCGACCGCATCTCCCCCGAAGCCCCCGTCCCGGTCTTGCGCGTGACCTCGGAGAGCTTCCGGCTGGGAGGCGCGGCCAACGTCGCGCACAATATCAGGACGCTCGGCGGCAGCGTCAGCCTGGCGGGTGTCGTGGGGCCCGATCACATGGGGCGCATGCTGCTCCGGGAACTTCGCGACCTCGGGGTTTCCACGACCGGCGTCTTTTTAGAGTCCGGCTTTCAGACGATCCAGAAGACGCGCGTGATCGCGCATCCGCGCAATCAACAGATCGTCCGCCTGGATCGGGAAAATCACGCGGGGGCGCGGCGGCCGATGCGCGAGCGGATTCGCCGCTTTGTCGGCCGGCAGCTTGCGCGCTGCGACGGTGTCGTGCTCTCCGACTATGGCAAAGGGGTAATCCACAAGGAGCTGCTGGACATGATCGCCGGGCTGGCGCGGGAAAAAAATCTGCTCTGCGTCGTCGATCCGAAGAAGGAGAATTTCAACGCCTACCGCAGCGCGAGCCTGGTGACGCCGAATCTGGAGGAGGCGGCGCAGGCCTCCGGGATCGAGATCAATGACGACGCGTCGCTGCTCGCGGCGGGCCGCAAGCTGCTCGAGCTCTGGCAGACCAAAGCCGTTTTGATCACGCGGGGCTCACGCGGGATGAGCCTGTTCCGTCCGGGAAGGGAAGTCCGGCACTTCCCCACCGAGCCCCGGGAAATTTTCGACGTGACCGGCGCCGGGGATACGGTCGTGGCCGCGATCGCTCTCGCGCTCGCGAGCGGCTCGACCTATGAAGAGGCGGCGACGATCGGCAACCTGACGGGCGGGCTGGTCGGCGGGGAGGTCGGTCCGGTCGCGGTGGCGCTCAGGGATCTCAAGCTGGCGGTGCGGGGGCAAAAATGAAGAGCATGACGGGATATGGCGAAGCGGCGGCCCAGGGGCGCTGGGCCGGGGTCGTGGCGCAGCTGAGAACGGTCAACCATCGGAGCCTCGATCTCCAGCCGCGCCTGCCGCGGGAGTATCTCGCGTTGGAGGAGGAGATCCGCAAATGCGTGCGGGAGCGGATTTCGCGGGGCAGGGTGGAGCTGTTCATCACGCGGTCCCTGGTTCGAGGGCACAACCGCACGATCGAACTCGATGAGGCCCTGCTCAGGCAGTATCTCCAGTCGTTCCGGCGGGCGCAGCGGAAGTTCGGCCTTAAGGGACAGATCGATATCGCGCTGTGCGCTTCTCTGCCGGAGCTCTTTCGGGTGAAGGAGTCTGAGCCCACTGGCGACGACGAGGCGCCGCTGGTTTTCAAGGCGCTCAGCGGCGCGCTGGCCAATCTCGAACGCTCGCGGCGGCGCGAAGGCAGGCAGCTTCAATTGGACATTCTGGGACAGGTGCGCCAGTTGCGCGGCGTGAGCGCGGCGTTGACCAAAGAGGCGGGAGAGATCGAAACGCGCAACAAGCAGGCGCTTGCCCAGCGGGCGACGGCGCAGCCGGCGGCCAATCCGAACGGCGCGCCGGAGAACGACAGTTGCAGTTTCAAGGGCGACATCCACGAGGAGGTGGTGAGGCTCAAAACTCACGTGGAAGAGTTAGGCCGGCTGGCGCGGAGTCGCGAGCCGGTCGGCAAGCGGGTCGAGTTTTTGCTGCAAGAGATCCTCCGCGAGCTCAACACGGTGGGTTCCAAGGCGCCGCAGATGGCGGTCGTTCAGTGGGTGGTGGCAGGCAAGGAGCGGGTGGAACAGATCCGCGAACAGGCGCACAATATAGAATAATGGAGCCGACTTCGATCGTCAGCCGACGCCAGGGCATCGTCTTCATCATCTCCGCTCCGTCGGGGGCCGGAAAGACCACGCTCATCAAGGGGCTGCTCAAGCGCTTTCCGGAAATGGCGCTTTCAGTCTCCTACACCACCCGCCTGCGCCGCGCCGGAGAGGCGAACGGCCGGGACTATCGGTTCATTACGCCGGGACGCTTTTCAACCATGCGCTCCGCCAGGGCGTTTGCCGAGTGGGCCGGCGTGCACGGATATCTCTACGGCACTCCGCGCGCGCCGCTCGAGCGCGCCATCCGCAGCGGGCGGGACATGCTCCTCGACATCGACGTTCAGGGAGCGCGCAAAATCAAGCGCCAGTATCCCGCCGCCGTCTCGATCTTCGTCCTTCCTCCCTCGTGGCGCGAGCTGGAAAAGCGGCTGGCGCTGCGCGGCACCGACCGCAGGGAGACGATCCGCAAGCGGCTCGCCAACGCCCGGCGTGAAATCCGCGCGATCATGCGCTATGATTATTTCGTGGTCAACCGGGAGCTCAAGATCGCGCTGGAGTCCTTGCAAGCCGTGGTTCGCGCCGAGCGCCTCCGGGTCTCCAGGTTGTCAGCGTCGAAATAGACGGCTTACTCGACCGGAGGGGCTCGCCCCCGAGATCGTCGGCAATTTAGATAGGTTATGAGTAAAGAGATTCGCGTCAGCGATCTGGTGGAAAAAATCCAGGCTTACCATCCGACGGCCGACGTCGCGTTGATCCAACGCGCTTACGATTTCTCCAACGAAGTCCACCAGGGGCAGAAGCGTCTCTCCGGCGAGCCCTTTTTCATCCACCCGATGGCCGTGGCCGATCTGATCGCCGACTTGAAGCTCGACGTGCCGAGCATCGTCGGCGGCCTGCTCCACGATACGGTCGAAGACACGCTGGCCACTTTAGACCAGGTCAGAGCCATTTTCGGCCCCGAGATCGCTGGACTGGTGGACGGGGTGACCAAGCTCAGCCAGATCAACTTCACCAGCCGCGAAGAGAAGCAGGCCGAGAATTTCCGCAAGATGATCCTGGCGATGGCCAAGGACATCCGCGTGATCCTCATCAAGCTCGCCGACCGCACGCACAACATGCGGACGCTCGATCATCTCCCCGCCGAAAAACAGCTCATGACGGCGCAGGAGACGCTGGATATCTACGCGCCGCTGGCCCATCGCCTGGGGATCGCCTGGGTCAAGGACGAACTGGAGGATCTGGCGCTCAAACACCTGCACCCGGAGATCTACTACCAGCTGAAACGCAACGTCGCCAAGAAGAAGGCCGCGCGGGAAAAGTACATCAACGAGGTGATCGGGCTGATCGGCAAAATCCTCGAAGCGGAAGGGATCGACGGAGAGGTCACCGGGCGGCCCAAGCACTTCTTCAGCATCTACCAGAAGATGGAGAACCAGAATCTCCTCTACGACCAGATTTACGACCTGGTCGCGTTCCGCATCATCGTCGATACGGTCAGGGAATGCTACGAGGCGCTCGGCGTGATCCACTCCCAGTGGAAGCCGGTCCCCGGCCGCTTCAAAGATTATATCGCCCTCCCGAAGCCTAACATGTATCAATCGCTCCATACGACGGTGATCGGCCCTTACGGGGAGCGCATGGAGATCCAGATCCGCACCCAGGAGATGCACCGGGTCGCGGAAGAGGGGATCGCGGCCCACTGGCGTTATAAGGAAGGAAAGGATTTTCAGTTCAACGACATCCAGAAGTTCGCCTGGCTGCGCCAGCTGCTCGAATGGCAGCAGAACGTGGAAGATCCGCAGGAATTTCTCCACAGTATTAAAGAAGACCTGTTCGCGGACGAGGTCTACGTCTTTACCCCGAAGGGCGACCTGATCGGTTTTCCCAAAGGCGCCACGGCGGTCGATTTCGCCTATCGGATCCACTCTGAGGTCGGCCATCACTGCTCAGGCGCGCGGGTGAACGGCCAACTGCTTCCTCTCAAATACCTGCTGCGCAGCGGCGATACGGTGGAGATCATCACCACGCATCAGCAGACGCCGAGCCGCGATTGGCTCAAGCTGGTGAAGACGCCGCGCGCCAAGTCCAAAATACGCAATTGGCTGAAATCGCAGCAGCGCGAGAGGAGCGTCGCCCTGGGACGCGAGCTTCTCGAAGGCGACCTCGGCCGCCATAAGCTCGAATACGCGACGCTCAGGCGCGAAGGAAAAATCGAATCGATCGCCAAAGAGCTGGGGCTTAAGGACGAAGAGGCGCTGCTGGCGAGCGTCGGCTACGGCAGGATCACCCCGCGCCACGTGCTCGCCAAGCTGCTGCCGCCGGAAAAACTCGACGGCGGGAAAAAGCCGGCCGAGGGGGCGCTGGAGCGGCTGTTTCGCATCGTTTCCGGCCAGAAGCGCGATCTCGGCGTCAAGGTGAAAGGCGTCGGGGACGTGCTGGTGCGCTTTGCGCGCTGCTGTCATCCGCTGCCCGGAGAGCCGGTCACGGGATTCATCACGCGCGGGCGGGGAGTGACGGTCCACGTCTCAACGTGCTCGACGGTGCTTGAGAGCGATCCGCACCGCCGGGTCGAAGTGACCTGGGACGAGGGCGAGCAGACGCCGCGGCCGATCAAGATCGAGGTGAGCTGCATCGACCGGCCGGGATTATTGGCGGCGATTAGCGCGGCGATCACTGGCGCCGACGTCAATATCGCGCGCGCTCAGGTGCGCACCTTCCCGGACCAGAAGGCGCTCAACACGTTCGAAGTGTTGATTACCCACTCGGACCAGCTCCGGCGGGTGCTCAGCAGCATCGCGAAGGTCAAAGGGGTCTACAAGGCAACGCGGGCAAGAGGCTGAACAGGCCGCTGAAAAAGGCCCATCTACCGTCAGCCCGCCTGAGAATCTCTCTCCGGGCCGACGCGATACGTCGCTGTTACGCTGCTCCTCTGAGCTAAGAGTAGCTCTGAGCTACGCATAGTCCCTCTGAGAGACCCCCAGGCGGGCGACAGCGATACTCGCGCCCGACCTGCTTTCTTGTCAGCGTATCAGCAGATTGGTGAAAAACTTCGTCAGGCCGCTCAAAAAGGCCTCAGATGGGTTAGAGGAGTCAGGTGTCAGGCTTTGGTTATTGTGTGTCCAGATGAATTGCTGTCGTGATCCGTAGGGTGACTCTCACCTGTGGGGGGAGGAGTCCCGCGGCGGTAAGAGCCAGGAGCCGCCTAGCTTGGGTAGCGGCGTGAAGAGTAATCGACACGCTGAAGCCTGCCGACAAAGTCAGCCTTGGGCTGATGAGCGAGTTACCGGGTTGCAACGCGAGTGAACGCTGAGCAAGCCTCGTTAAAGCCAAAGGACCGGTGGTCGAGCCGCTAATAATACGGCGAAGGCAGCATGGGTTATTTCAGCCTGGCTGAGGGGATAGTCCACACCGGCGGGGTAATGGCGGCGACACGGTAACAAGGACACGATGGAAACTGGAGAAGTCCTGATTGCCCCAGGAAGAAATTTCTGGAAAGAGGTAGGTCCTATAACTTTGACATAGGAAAGGGGCCGAAGGCAACAGGATGGCGGATTGGCCCGTAGTAGCGAAGAGGTCCGGTAACGCGGACGGAGCGAAGGGGCCATGCTGAGTTTAACTCCTTCGACCGCAAAGTGAGGCAGGGGAGGAATGATAAAACCTTCCGTTAATCTGCAAGAACTAAGGCGAAGGATATACCGTAAGGCGAAAGCCGACAGGCAGATAGCGCCGTATGGCGAAGGGCTCAGGAAAGCCGGATGACCGAAAGGGTCACGTCCGGTTTGAGGCGGCGGGGGCTGGAGACGGATTTACGGTGAGGCTAGTGAGGCACCGTCAGACGAAAGAGACGGTAACAGATAGGCTTCACCTAAGAGACACCGCGCCAGTCCTCGACCCTACTGATAGTGCTTCTTTCTACCCTGCTTGAGCCGCTCGATGAGACTCTCGACTCGCTGCCGAAGTTTCGCGTCCTCCTTCATTTTCTGTTCCAGCGCTCTGACCCCGGTGGAAAGGGTCGCCAGATCCCGCCGCAGATAACCGGCCGCTTTGGTAAGCGTTATCCCGCCTATCTCCCGCCCCACATGCGCCGCCACCGCCCGCAACATCGCCTCAAGTCGGCCTCTGCGCTTACTCTGAATCTCGGAGGCGGCCATGTTCCACCCGCTCGCAACCTCTCCCATAATCTCGGTCATCGTGATCCTGACGGGCGCCTCGGTTTCGGCCTCGCTCAACTGTTCTTCTATCCGGTCGACAAACTCATCTTCTCCCAAATACCGTTGCTTCTTAACCTCGTAATACTTCTCCATATGACCCTGCGAAAGCCCATCGGCCACAAAGCGCTCGTAGCCCTTCACGGCCTGCTTCCGCTGTTTCGACCATTGCGCCAATATCTCTTCGACCGCTACTCCTCCACTATCCGTTCCCCCCAAATAGATTCGATGGCTGCTCCACGGATAGGCCTGAGGAGTTTTAACGAGCTTAGCCCGAACTGGGTTCAAGTGAATATAGCGAACCAGCTCCAACAGGTACTCGTCCCTCTCGCACAGAATGGCTTTGTAGCGGCCTTGGAACAGATGCCCCACTTTGCGGTATCGTTTGTTGTAGTAGTGCGTGTAACGATGCAGAAGTGTCTGCATCATTTTGGAGAGGGGGATGTGACGGACTTGGAGAAGGAGGTGAACGTGGTTGGGCATGAGCGCATAGGCGTAAAGCTTGACCAGCCACTGCTTTTGGGCCTTGGCGAGAAACTCCTGAAAGTGACGAAAGTCCTCCGGCTCTTTAAAGATGACCTGCCTTTGATTGCCTCGCGTGATCACGTGGAACAATGCGCCGGGAAAATGAATACGAGGCCTCCGCGCCATGCCCCGTCTCTAGCACAGAAGGACTAAAAAGCAAATAACCAAAGCCTGACACCTTTTTTAGTCTCTCTTGAAGCTCCCGAAAAACGCCTCCGCCAGCCCGTTCGATTGCGGACTGCGGCGAGGTGTATGGCACGGAATCAACCCC
>MGSS01000065.1 GCA_001798595.1 Deltaproteobacteria bacterium RIFCSPLOWO2_12_FULL_60_19
GTCTGCGGTCATATCAATCTTCTGCCGCTCGCGCTGACGGTCTCGCTGCTGACCGGAAGCCGCGTCGCGCTCTCGGCTCATGGGATCGAAACGTGGTCGCCCAAACCGGTCTCTCGCTGGGCGGCGCGGCGGACGCGGCGAATTTTCTCGGTCAGCCGCTATACGGCGAACAAGATGGTGGAATGGGGGGTGGACCGCGGCCGTATTCAGATACTGCCCGATACGGTGGACGGGGAGGTGTTTCGCCCGACCCTTCACTGCAAACCTGGAAACGGCAGGTCGCTGCTTACGGTGTGCCGTCTGGACCGCTCCGAGGGCTACAAAGGAGTCGAGCAGGTTCTAAGAACTCTAAAAGACGTTCGCAGCCGCTACCCGGACGTCCGTTATGTCATAGCGGGCACAGGTAATGACGCGCCCCGCTTAAAAAGTCTCGCCGACAGCATCGGTGTGGCTGATTGCGTAGAGTTCCGCGGCTATGTTCCGGCGGAGCTCTTGCCGGCGCTCTATGGAGAGTCCGACCTATTCGCGATGCCTTCGCAGAAGGAGGGTTTCGGGATCGTTTTTCTCGAAGCGCTGGCTTGCGGTCTGCCCGTCCTGGCCGGCGACCGCGACGGCTCCGTGGACGCCGTTCTGAACGGCCGCATCGGTCTCCTTGTGGACCCCGAGGACGACAGCCAGATTAAAGCGGGCATATGCCGGTTGTTGGACGGAGAAGTGGATGAAAAGCTGAAGGATCCAAAATACCTTCGAAGCGAGGTTCTTGCTCATTACGGCTTTGATCGGTTTCGCTTGACGGTTCGCGATGTCTTCCTCGACGCGATCCGCGGAAGGCAACCGTAAGAGACGGTAAATCTTGTGTTCTCATGAACGTCCTTCATGTTTCGCCGGCTTTCTTTCCTGCCCACATCTATGGAGGGCCGATCGAGTCGGGTTTTCAGTTGTGCCGGTATCTGGCTCTTAGCGGCTGCAATATTCGGGTTCTGACCACCGACGCTGACGGGCCGGATCATGTCCTGGATGTAGAAAAAAACCGCGAGACCGAGATAACGGGGGGTTTACGCGTTCGATATTGTCCCCGTTTGATGCGTCACTCGGTCTCGCCTACTCTTTTGCGCCTGCTGCCGAGCTATATTCGCTGGGCCGATCTGGTGCATCTAACCGCTGTATACTCCTTCCCGACGATTCCAACCCTCCTGTTCTGTCACTTGTCAGGCAAGCCCGTAGTTTGGTCGCCGCGCGGCGCATTGCAGCGATGGGTAGGCTCAAGACACGTTCGGCCAAAGAGAATATGGGAATGGATGTGTCGGGCGGCGGCGCCGCGGAGGTTGGTCCTCCACGCGACTTCGGAAGAAGAGGCCGTAGAGAGCGTAAAAAGTTTTCCGGGAATGAAGACCGTAGTGATTCCTAATGGTGTCGAGATTCCGGAGAAGGCGAGACACAGCCGCACAAGCGGCCCGCTTCGACTGGCTTTCCTCGGCCGGCTGGATCCCAAAAAAGGGGTAGAGAACCTTCTCGCCGCTTGCAATATCCTGAAAGGTAGCGCGAGCGTAACGTTTTCGCTGATAATTGCGGGGGCCGGCGACCGGGCCTATACCCAAACTCTAAAAGAAAGGATTGCGCGTCTGTCGTTATCAAGCCAAGTCGAGATGGTTGGGGAGGTATCGGGAGAAGAAAAAGAACAGCTCTTTGAAAACGCGGATATCGTTGTCGTACCCTCCTACACGGAGAACTTTGGCATGGTAGTCGTCGAAGCGTTGGCCCATGGCGTCCCTGTGATTGCCAGTAAGGGAACACCGTGGCGGCGGGTCGAAGAAGTAGCGTGTGGTCTGTGGGTGAAGAATGCGTCAGAGAGTTTGGCCATGGCAGTTGAGCAGATGAGCCGGATGCCGCTATTTGACATGGGAAACCGGGGCCGGGAGTGGATGATGAGAGAGTTCTCTTGGAATGGCAGGGCGCGGGAAATGCTAGCTTGCTACAGTGCTTTGCTGGACAGCAACTGAGTTCAGCCAAGGAAAAGACGATGGAGAGAGAAACTGGAATCGACGCTTTTCAGACTCAACCGTGCGCCGTCTGTAACGTCAACCGTTTCAAACGCTGGCGGTGGAACGGTCTGGAGGCCTGTGTCGGCTGCGGACATGTGCGCAAGGTCTCGAATAGAAGAGAGTCACCATTAGAGAAGATTCAGCGGGCTTACTTCGACACTCATTTCGCTCTGCAGGACGACCTCTTTACTCGCTTCTACGAAACCCTGAACAACAAGCGGCGGCTATGGGAGTTGAGGCGGCTCTTACCTGCTGGAAAGCTGCTGGAGATCGGCGTCGGGCGCGGTTCACTGCTCTGCGCTCTCAGCAATGCCGGCTATGACGCGGAGGGGATTGATATTTCCCCTGAGGTATGTGCCGCCGTTCAAGCACGGTTCGGATTAGCCGTGCACTGCCGGACTTTAGAGGCGCATGCCCAAGCGACGCCTCCCGCCACGTATGATTTGGTCATCATGTGTCACGTACTGGAGCATATTGAATCGCTCTCATCGACACTGCGCGCGGTCAAGCGTATGCTCAAGACGGCTGGAATGCTGTACCTAGCAGTCCCCAACCGCTCCGCGTGGGACGCCTACCTGCCGGGATGGACCGGCTATGAGCCCTATCATGTGCACTATTTTGCTTCTTCATGCCTGCGGCAAGCCCTCAGGTCAACAGGTTTTGAGGTCTTGTATGAAAAAACATATGAGCCTCTGTCCGGCTGGTTCAATACGATTGTCAGATCGATTTGTTCTAGCTCGCCAGACTTAGAGGCGGCAGTTCACGATCGCCGCGGGAGAAGCCCTCGTGGCGGTTTTGCTCTGTCGTTGTACAATGTTGCGCGTATTGCGACCGGGACAATGCTATCACCTCTCCGCTGGTTGCAGTCGGCTCTCGGCTACGGCGAGGAGTTGATTCTATTTGCGCAGGCAAACGGACGCTTGTGAAGTTCACCTCATGGGGCATGATAAGAACAGAGGTAAAATTTCTATCGTCTCTTCCTGCGGGGGACACCTGACCGAGGTGCGGACGCTGAAGCCCGCCTACGAAAAAAGAATCCACGCTTTCATGGCGTTGGACGGCTTCCCGCCCTGCGCACGTCGATCATCATGATGGCGCAAAAATGAAGGGGCTAACGATGCCGTCAAATGAAAATCGACCCAAAACATGTGAACCGCAGATCGCCGCGATCATATTGACCTGCAACGAGGAGATCAACTTGCCGCTGTGTCTGGCGAGCCTCAAAGGACTCGATGCCGAGATCTTTGTGGTGGACTCCGGCAGCACGGATCGGACGCGAGAAATCGCCGTAGCGGCAGGAGCTAAAGTTCTTGAACATCCTTTTGAGAATTACGCAGCTCAGCGCAATTGGGCGCAGAATAACCTGCCGATCCGCAGCGAATGGATTTTGCACCTGGACGCCGATGAGCGGCTCACGCCGGACTTAGTAGAGGAAATCCGTGACGTGTTACGCGCGAGGCCTGAAACGTTAGGCGTCGCCAGCGACGCGGACAGGATTGAGGGCTTTTTATTGCGCAAGCGGACGTTTTTCATGGGCCGGTGGATTAGGCATGGAGGCCATTATCCATCGTACCACCTGCGGCTCTTCCGCAAAGGCAAGGGCTTTTGTGAGGAACGGCTTTATGATCAGCACTTCGTCGTTAACGGCAAAATAGCGACGCTCAAGCACGATTACCTCGATGTCCTATGCTCGGACATCAACACTTGGATCGAGCGGCACACGCGCTGGGCGGAGCTGGAAGCCAAACAATTGTTGATGGGCTCCAATGGCAAAGCTCAGGTACGCCCGGCGCTGTTCGGCAGCCCGATTGAGCGGCGCAGGTGGATGAGGAACGGTCTGTATGGCCGATCACCTCTTTACCTTCGCGCGTTCTTGTACTGGGTCTATCGCTATTTTTTCCGCCTTGGCTTTCTTGACGGTAAGGAAGGGTTTGTCTTTCACTTCATGCAGGGTTTCTGGTTTCGGCTCCTGGTGGATATCAAGTTGGATAAGATTAGAAAACAGGAGACGTCAGAGGGCAGCGATCAGAAATCAGAGGTTAGACGTCAGGCTTAAAGGGGCCTTGGCGCGTTGCAACCAGCGCTCTGACAAGAACCTGCGGCTCGTGTCTGAACGACCGCCCTGAAAAAGCAGCGGGCATGAAGCAAAGGGCCGATGTGAAAACTGAATCTCGTAGTAAGCGGGTGTTACGGTATTGCGCTGTTCTGACGGGCGTCGTCGTTCTCCTTGCTCTCGGCTCGGCCCCGCTCCTTCGCCTAATGGGGTCGTTCCTGGTTGTGGAGGATCCGTTGCGGCTGGCTGCGGCGATCGTCGTGCTCGGAGGGCAGCCGCCTTTTCGGGAGATGGAAGCGGCGAGGCTCTTCGCTCAGGGATGGGCGCCTAAGGTGATGGTGATTCCAGGGGCGCTCCGGGAAGAACAGCAAACCCTGTCGAAGCTGGGCATCAGGGTCGCGGAAGGATGGGAAATAAGCCGGGAGGTACTGCTCAAAAGCGGAGTTCCCTCGGCCGCCATCGTCGTTTCCGAGGGCCGCGCGGAAGGAACGTTGGAGGAGCTCCAGGCGGCCTACAAGGCTCTAGCCAGCCAGAGGTCAGACGTCAGCGATCAGAGGTCAGCGGGCATGACGGTCATTCTCGTCTCCTCTAAATACCATACGCGCCGCGTGCGCCTTACCTGGAGCTACGTGACCCGCGGAGAGTCGGTCTCAATCGTCCGCGCGGCCGAGGGCGATCCTTTCGATCCCGCCCGCTGGTGGAGGGAGCGGCGCTTCGCTCTATCCGTCGTCCGCGAATATCTCGGCCTGATCAACTACTACGCGGGGTTTCCGGTGGAGCCGTAAGCCAGAGGTCAGAAGACAGAGGTCGGAGGTCAGAGGTCGGAAGTCGGAGGTCGGATGACAGAGGTCAGAGATCGGAGATCAGCCGTCTGAAAGAGCAGCTATGAGATTGAATTCAGCGAAGGACCTGGAAGTGTACAAGAAGGCGTATGACCTGGCGATGCGAATTTTCATTCTCAGCAAGAAGTTTCCAGATGAAGAACGTTTTGCTCTGACAAGTCAGATCAGACGCTCGTCACGTTCTGTTTGCTTGAATCTAAGAGAAGCGTGGGCGAAGCGAAGATACGAAGCGCACTTCATCAGCAAGCTTACGGATTGCGACGGCGAGAACAGCGAAACGGATTCATCTTTGGACTTCGCAAAAGACTGCGGGTACATCACCGCCGAACAACACGCGCAATTGTGCGGCCTGTGTCGCGAAATCGGTAAAATGCTCGGTAGCATGATTAACAATCCCGGCCCGTTTCTGATCTCTGACGTCTGACTTCTGTTTCTATATGATCTCTGTTGAATTTATTCTGACGTCTGACTTCTGACCTCTGACTTCTATGGTGATTTTAGGCATCAACGCTTACCACGGCGACGCAAGCGCGGCGATCGTCGTCGACGGCCGGCTCGTCGCCGCCGCGGAGGAGGAACGCTTTAACCGGATCAAGCACGCCGCGGGATTCCCCGCGCACGCGACCCGCTACTGCCTGAAAACCGCCGGGATCGAGCCCCGCGAGATCGATCATGTGGCTCTCGCCCGCGATCCGTGGGCGCGAATCTGGCGGAAGGCGCTTTATGCGCTCCGGATGCCGCGTCTGGCGTTGGAGCGCGTCGGCGTTCACGCGAAATTCGCCGGTCTGGACGAAGAACTCGGTGAAGCTCTAGGCGTAAGACGCGAGGAGATCAAAGCGAATTTCCACCGCGTGGAGCATCACAAAGCGCACCTGGCAAGCTCGTTTTTTGTTTCCCCTTTTGAGGAAGCGGCGCTTCTCTCCGTCGACGGTCTGGGAGATTTTGCCAGCACCATGTGGGGCGTGGGAAGAGGGAATAATATAAAAGTGGACGGGGCCATCGCGTTTCCCCATTCACTGGGAATATACTACACCGCGCTGACTCAGTACCTGGGCTTCTGGAAATACGGCGATGAGTACAAGGTCATGGGGCTTGGGTCTTACGGCGAGGCGGAATATCAGGACCGGTTTAAGGAGTTGGTGAAGCTGGACGGGGGTCTCGGGTTCTCATTGGGGCTCGATTACTTTACCCACCATAAAACCGGTCCGGAGATGACCTGGCTGGGCGGCGAGCCGATTCTGGGCAAGCTCTACGGAGAGCTCCTCGTCAAACGGCTCGGCCCTGCGCGGCAAGCCGGGGAGCCGGTCGAGCAGCGCCAACGGAACATAGCCGCGTCACTTCAAGCCAGGCTTGAAGACGCGATGTTTCTCATTCTCAATAAACTCCACGAACTCACCAAACTCAAGAAACTTTGTTTGGCGGGCGGGGTGGCTTACAACTGCGTAGCGAACGGGAAAATTTTCGACAAGACGCCCTTCGAGCTGGTTTACATCCAATCCGCCGCCGGCGATGCCGGCCTCGCGATCGGATCGGCGTTTTACGTGTGGCAGCAGATTTTGGGCCGTCCGCGCTCGTTCGAGATGAAGCATGCCTATTGGGGACCGGAGTTTACGGACAGAGACATTCGTAAGGCGCTAAGCGCAAAGGGGATAGAGCAGGGAGGCCAGTCAGAGATCAGACGTCAGACGTCAGAGATCAGCCGGACGGCGGCAGCGGTCACCGGTCACCGGTCTGTCACGGTCTTGGAATTAGCGGAGGACGAGCTAGTGAAAGCAACGGCGAAAAAGATCGCCGAGGGGAAAGTCGTGGGGTGGTTCCAGGGGCGGATGGAATTTGGACCGAGGGCTCTGGGTAACCGCAGCATCGTCGTAGACCCGAGAAGGCCCGATATGAAAGACCTCCTCAACAGCCGGATAAAGCACCGCGAGCCTTTCCGTCCTTTTGCTCCCTCTATTTTAACGGAGCGGGTCGGGGATTATTTCGAACAAACGCATCCCTCGCCCTTCATGCTCATGGCGTACAAGGTCAAGCGGGAAAAGCGGTCCGTGATTCCGGCGCCGACCCACGTCGACGGCACGGGAAGACTCCAGACCGTCGGCCGCGAAGAAAACCCGCTCTATTGGAAGCTGATCAAGGAGTTCGAGAATCTCACCGGCGTGCCCGTGCTCCTCAACACTTCGTTCAACGAGAACGAACCCGTAGTCTGCCGGCCGGAGGAGGCGCTGGATTGTTTTCTCAGAACGAAGATGGATGTGCTAGTAATAGGACGTTATCTCGTGGAGAAGGTGATGGGTGAGGGGTGAGGGGTCGGGAGGTCGGAGATCAGAGGTCGGAGGTCAGAAGTCGGAGATCAGAGATCAGAAATCAGACCGCTGACCTTTGACGTCTGATGTCTGACTTCTTTAGTCAAGGAGGGACAATGCAAAAGACTGCATTAATCACCGGCATCACTGGACAGGATGGCTCGTATCTTGCCGAGTTGCTGCTCGGCAAGGGGTACCAGGTTGTCGGCATTATTCGTCGCTCCAGCTCCTTCAATACGGCGCGGATAGATCACGTCTACCAGGACCCGCACGACCCTAAACCCCGGATGACGCTGGTCTATGGAGATCTCAACGATGCCAGCTCTCTCAACAAGATCCTTCGCGACACGCAACCCGCGGAAATTTACAATCTGGGGGCGCAGAGCCACGTCAAGGTGAGCTTCGACGTGCCCGAATATACCGGTGAAATAACGGCATTAGGAACCATAAGACTCCTCGAAGCCGTCCGTGACACGGGCGTCAAGACAAAGTTCTACCAGGCTTCTTCCAGCGAGATGTTTGGATTGGTTCAGGAGACGCCGCAAAAGGAGACCACTCCTTTTTATCCGCGCAGCCCGTACGCCTGTGCGAAGGCGTACGCCTTCTATATCGTGCGCAACTATCGCGAGGCCTACAATCTATTTGCCTGTAACGGAATCTTGTTCAATCACGAAAGTCCGAGACGGGGGGAGACATTCGTGAGCCGAAAAATTACCCGGGCGGCGACGCGCATAAAAGTCGGGCTGCAGGACAAGCTCTACCTGGGGAACCTCGAGGCGCGGAGAGACTGGGGCTATGCGCCCGAGTACGTTGAGGCCATGTGGCTCATGCTTCAACAGGGAAAGCCGGACGACTATGTCATTGCTACCGCGGAGAACCATTCCGTAAAGGAGTTTGTCGAGCTGGCTTTTGGGTTGCTGGAGCTGGATTGGAAAAAGCACGTGGAGATCGACCCTCGGTATTTTCGTCCTGCCGAGGCCGATCGGTTCCTGGGCGATTCTTCAAAGGCGCAAAAGGAGCTCGGCTGGAGACCGAAGTGCCGGTTCGAGGACCTTGTGCGGATCATGGTCGAGGCCGACCTCAAGCTGGCGCAGAAGGAAGCCCATATGGAAAACTTTCGGGTGCAAGGTAGCAAAGAGCAAGGGGCAAAGGGCTAAGAGCGGAAAAAAAATAGAGATCAGAGGTCAGAGGTCAGACGTCAGAAATCAGAAATCAGAGGTCGGAGATCAGAGGTCGGAAATCGGACCGCTGACCTTTGACGTCTGATCGCTGACTTCTTGAGTCAAGAAGGCATAAGAGGTGAGGAGCGATATGGCCTTTTGGACCGGCAAACGAGTTGCCGTAACCGGTGGGGCGGGTTTCCTGGGCGCCTACGTCGTCGAGAAGCTTAGGGAGCGAGGGTGTCGGGACATCTTCGTCCCGCGCAGCCGGGAGTACGATCTCGTCGAGTTGGAATCGGTAAGACGTTTTTACCGGGATGCCCGCCCGGACATTGTCATTCACCTCGCAGCCCGCGTCGGTGGAATCGGCGCCAATCGCTCCAACCCGGGAAAATTTTTCTACGACAACCTTCTCATGGGCGCACAACTGATGGAGCAGGCGAGGCTCGCCAAGATAGAAAAATTCGTCGCTATCGGAACCGTTTGCTCTTATCCCAAGTTTACCCCTGTTCCCTTTCGGGAAGAAAACCTTTGGGACGGCTACCCGGAGGAAACGAATGCTCCTTACGGACTGGCAAAGAAAATGCTTCTGGTGCAATCGGCAGCCTATCGCGAACAGTACGGCTTCAATTCGATCTTTCTCATTCCGGTAAATCTGTACGGCCCGGGGGACAACTTCGATCCGGAGCATTCGCACGTCGTTCCCGCAATGATCCGCAAGTGCCTGGAAGCGAAGGCGACCGGGAGACAAGAGATCGTCTGTTGGGGAGACGGCACGCCGACGCGCGAGTTTCTTTACGTCGATGACTGCGCCGAGGCTATCGCCCTTGCAACCGCGAAATATAATAAGTCCGATCCGGTCAACGTCGGTACGGGGAAAGAAATCTCGATCAAAAAGCTCGCCGAGGTTATCGCGGAGTTGACCGGGTTTCGCGGCAATATCGTCTGGGACACGAGCAAGCCCAACGGCCAACCGCGCCGGTGCCTGGATACCAGCCGGGCAAAGGACCTCTTTGGCTTTGTCGCGGGGACTGGCTTTCGCGCCGGGCTGCAGAAGACGATCGAGTGGTACGTGGGGAAGACGGCAGAGATCAGACGTCAGAAGTCAGACATCAGAGGTCAGTCGGACGAGAAGCAATGAGATTAAATTCAGCGAAAGATTTGGACGTGTACAAAAAAGCTTTCGACCTGGCCATGACAATATTCGAGCTGAGTAAAAAGTTTCCCGCTGAAGAGCGTTTTGCTTTAACCGGCCAAATCAGACGCTCATCACGTTCTGTTTGTCTTAACCTCCGGGAAGCTTGGGCCAAAAGACGATACGAAGCGCATTTTGTGAGTAAGCTGACGGACTGCGATGGCGAAAATAGCGAAACCGACTCTTCTCTGGATTTTGCATTGAAGTGCGGCTATATCAACAACGAGCAGCATCGTGACTTGACTGCCGTATGTAAAGAAGTGGGCCGAATGCTGGGCAGCATGATCCGGAATCCCGGCTCTTTTCTGACTTCTGACCTCTGACTTCTGACCTCTTGCCCGATGCACATTGCCTTCTTCAATCGTTCCTTTTACCCGGAGACGGCCGCGACCGGCCAGTTTCTCACGGAATTGTGCGAAGGGTTGTCGCGCGACCACGGCTGCCGGGTCTCCGTCGTGGCGGGTGTTCCTCTGATTGCGGACCAGCAAGGGGCAAAGGCGAAGGAGCCAAGGGAAAGAAGTCAGAGGCCGGAAGTCGGAGGTCAGGAAGAGAAAAGAGGAAACGAGCGGCACGGGCGTATTCTAGAGCATGAGAATCATGCGGGGATAGAGATTCTACGCGCGCGAGGAACGCGGTTTCCGAAGGCCGGATTCGCCGGCCGCTTCTGCAATTACGTGAGCTACTTTCTTTCCGCGTGCTACGCCGGACTGCGGCTGGAGCGTCCGGATGTTATCGTCGCTTTAACGGACCCTCCGATCATCGGTTTAGCCGCCTATCTCGCCGCGCGGCGGTTCGGTGCTCCGTTGGTCATGTCTTATCAGGATATCTTTCCCGAGGCCGGGCGGCTGCTTGACGATTTTCACAGTCGCGTCGTAGATCGTTCCTTAGACGAAGTGAACCGCTTCCTGGTTCGAAGCGCGAGTCGGGTGGTCGCGCTGGGAGAGACGATGAGACAAAAGCTCATCGAGGGAAAGGGCGCCGAGCGAGCCAAGACGCTCGTCATTCCCCTCTGGGCCGACTGTTCCGAGATCACGCCGGGACCGAAACGGACGGAGTTTTCAAAAGCTAACGGCCTCGCGGATAAATTCGTCGTCATGCATTCGGGCAACATAGGCTTGTCCCAAGGACTCGAGGTTCTGCTCGGCGCCGCCAACGAGCTCCGCCACCTGAGCGATCTTGAGGTTGTTTTCGTCGGCGATGGCGTGCGCAAGGCCGCTCTGATGGAACAGGCGAGGATTTTAAGGCTCGGCGATAAGGCGCGTTTTCTGCCGTTCCAACCGAAAGAGAAGTTGACGGAGTCTTTTGCGGCCGCCGATGTTTTTGTCGTTTCTCTCAAGCGCGGGCTGGCAGGCATCGTCGTCCCGAGCAAGCTTTACGGCATTCTGGCGGCGGGCCGTCCTTATGTGGCGGCCGTCGAATCGGACTGCGAGGTGGCCCAGATTACTAGAGAGTACGATTGCGGCCTTGTGGCGGAGCCGGAAAATCCAAAAGATCTGGCGGAAAAGATTCTCCTCTTGTATGAAAATCGAAATCAAGCGCTCCGGCTGGGAGAGAATGCCAGAAAGGCGGCGCTTCATTTCGATCGCAAGGTAGGGGTGCGGGCATACTACGAACTGTTCCGCGAACTGGCAGCCGAGAAGAAGTCAGAGGTCGGAGGTCGGAGGACAGAGGTCAGAGGTCAAAAGTCGGAGGTCGGAGGTAGCCAAAAAACTTCAAGGAAATTTTAGCTGTGAGACGATTTCCCGTAACACAGGCTGTAATGAGATTTGCTCGGTGGCGACAAGCGCACCAGGAAGATGCTTGTGGTGCGGGAACGTGGCGAGGTCTCTTGCTGCCGGATCGTTGGCATTGTCATACCGGAAGACGAGTTGGTCTCCCATTCGATACTGATAACCGTATTTGATCACATGAACTGTGGGGTGGGTGACCAGAAATTCTCTGAAGTCTAGCTGTGAACCGTCGAAAAAACCCACTGTCCCCTTAATGAAGCCGGCGGAAGGAGGCCGGTCTTCATAATACAGGGAGGTGGTCGTGACAAAGGGCGTTTGGGCTATAATCGTTTGAAGTCCGGCTACATATTCGGTTAAGGGCATAGCTTGAGATGTTCCAGGCTCTCTAGTTGCACTTGTAGGTGACGGCGAAGTTCAAGCTCCCCTTCGAGCTCGAGGAGGTCCATATCCTGTTTCTCGGGATGAGGAACTTGTCCAGCCAATAGGCGGTCAGGATTCACGCCTAGCCGGCCAGCTAATTGTTGAATCCTTTCTTCCGTGCAAACGAGGCTTTGTGCAAGTAATCGCTTTTGTCTTGCGATGGCGTCCTCAAGGATGGGCAATACCTTTTCTGGCTCAGGCGTACTCAGCTCAATCTTCTCCATTCTCTCCTCCCATCGATTTAGTTAATCCTACGACTTGTTCTTGTGCCGAGTCAAGGCTGGCGATGGAACTGGCTGGCGATGGAACTGACGGCGGAAGAGGCGAAGAGCGGGGGATGAGATCGGAGGTCGGAGGGCAGAGGCATGAGAATAAATTCAGCCAAGGACCTGGAAGTCTACAAAAAGGCGTATGACTCGGCGATGAAAATCTTTAGGCTCAGTAAGAATTTCCCGGACGAAGAATACGGGACTGCGGATTTATCGCGGTCGAACTACACCACGAATTGGTTCTTATATCTCAAGAGGTGGGGAAGATGCTTGGAAGTGTGATCAAGAATCCAGGCCCGTTTCTGATCTCTGACGTCTGACTTCTGTCCCTATATGGACAAACTTGCCAAGCGCTGTTTCGATATCGTCCTCTCGGCGCTCGGCTTGATTCTGTCGTCGCCGCTCTGGCTTATCTTCTCCGCCGCGATCAAGCTCGCGGACGGCGGGCCGGTCTTTTACGGTCACGAGCGAGTGGGGCGGTATGGAAGGAGATTTAAGAGCTGGAAGTTTCGCTCGATGGTCCCGGACGCGGACCGCCGGCTTCAGGCGGCGGATCGGGACCCGCGCGTCACGAAAATCGGGCGCATGCTGCGGGCCACGGCGTTGGACGAGCTTCCCCAGCTCTGGAACATCTTGACGGGCGACATGAGCTTCGTGGGCCCCAGGGCGCTTGTGCCCGAGGAGATCGAAGTGAAAGGCGGCGGAGAGCTTGTCTCTCTGGAGAAAATTCCCGGTTATGAGATCAGGGGGCGCGTCAGACCCGGGCTGACGGGGCTCGCTCAAATCTATGCGCCCAGAGACATTCCCCGGCGGCAAAAGTTCAGGTATGATGCGCTCTACGTCGCCCGGCAAAGTTTTTGTCTCGATATCAGGCTGATCCTGCTGTCTTTCTGGATCACTTTCCGGGCGAGCTGGGAAGCGAGGGGCGAAAAATTCTAAAGGTTCTTGAGGTTGGCAAGGCGCTTATGCATGACGTCATCGTGGTAGGAGGAGGGCCGCCCGGCTGCTTGACGGCGGCGTTGCTGGCTCGACAAGGATTGGACGTGCAGCTGTTCGAGGAGCACCACGCCATCGGGGAACCCGTCGATTGCACCGGCATCGTCGGAGTCGAAGCTTTCAAAGCGCTGGCCGTTCCAAGCGGGATCAAATTAGGCGAGATCCGCTCTGTAACGTTCGTTTCTCCCGCTAATTTGGAAGTGCGTTTCTCTCCACCGTCGCCGCTGGCATGCGTCATCGATAGATCGGCTTTCGATCGCGTCATCGCCCAGAGGGCGCGAGCGGCCGGCGTGAGTTTTCATCTGGGCGCCAGGGTAAGGGGTCTCGCCGTGCGGGAAGATGGGGTTGAGGTCGTGGTCGCCGACGGGGGCAAAGGTCGCGCGGCTAAAGACAGCGGGCACCGGCGATTAAAGGCGGCGATGGTGATTCTGGCCGGGGGGCCGCATTACCAGTTTCAACAGAAGCTGGGAATGGGGCGGCCGAAAGATTTTCTTAGGACCGCGCAGGCGGAAGCTCGGGTGCGAGCGCTCGACGAGACCAGAATCCTCCTCGGCTCCAGAGTCGCGCCGCAGTCTTTTGCCTGGGTCGTTCCTTTTGAAAAGGGCGGGAAAAAGCTTGCCCGGATCGGCGTCACGACCAAGGGAAGCGGGCGGCCATACCTGCGGGTCATTCTCAAACAGCTTCACGCTGACGGCCACATAGATTCGCCGGACCTTCCCATTCGCTCCTGGCTTATCCCGATATCGCCGCTGCCGCGGACCTATTCGGATCGCGTGCTGGCCGTGGGGGACGCCGCGGGTCAAGTCAAGCCCACTACCGGAGGTGGGATATACTACGGCCTCATCTGCGCCGAGGCGGCGAGCAAAGTAGCCGCTGCGGCGTTTAGCCGGTCGAATTTCAGCGCGGCATTTCTCGCGCGGTATGAGCGCGAGTGGCGAAAAAAATTGGGCGCGGAGCTCAGAATGGGTTCGTTTTTCCGCCATATGGCCGAACAGCTTGACGATCGAGAGATCGACGAGCTTGTTCGCGTGGTGCAGTCGGATGGAATACTGTCGGCCGGTCAGAGCAAGTTCCGTTTCGACTGGCACATGGAGATTATCCGCTTTGCCCTAAGACATCCGATGCTTGGCCGGGTCTTTCGCAAGAAACTCTCCGGTAAGTTGCGGGCAGGACCCGAGATCCTGGAATAATGTACCGCCCCACTTGATTTTGGAAAGGTTATTTCTTGTTTTTGACTATCCATTCCGCATAAAACTCGGCAGGCCAGCGCTTTATATCCTAAGTGGGCCACGACAGACAAGACAGTATCGTGGCACGGTTTAGAGACTTGGGACGACGCTTGTTCACAGGGCAAAAAAGCGGGTAGTCGCGTTGATGGTCAGTCAGACGTTCCGTGGAAACTCCTTGTCGTACAAGCCCTTTCTGAAGCCTGTCCGCGAATTGTCCGTGTCTTTTGGAGGGATACGGACATAGAAAAGCGGAAAATTCACGGGGAACCGACGGAGCATACGGGCGCTGCTACGCTCATTGATTCTGGCCCCAACCGTCGGCCATGATCGCCGTGCTCCCTATCTGGGGCTAGCCCTTCAAAAACCCTAGACGAAAAGCCTTATGGCAAACAACCCAAGACTCACTGGGAAACAGCTCTGGTTGGTCGAGCCAAAATCAGATTTTCAAGCCCGGAACGGCCATGCGCGATTATACAGGTCTTAAGCCACGCCGGTCGTCCGATACGAGCACCAGAGTCCAAATAGTTGTGGCCAGTATCGACTCAATAAACGCAATGTGGACGAAGTCTTTGTAGTTTCTCGGCCGGGTACACTCGGCGAACTCTTCGTTGATTATGGTCATTGGAAGGGCGTCTCGCATCCGGTGGTGCCAGGCAGGAAGGTGGTGCTGTCGGAAGGGGCTGTCGGGTCGGTCCAGGATCACCTCGAGAACCTGCTGGAGCAGCCGGGATACATCGCCCCGCCAACTGTAGGGGAGAGTGTTTCGCTTATCCCAGGCTGAGGCGGCGATGAGGACAGCGACTTGAAGCTCAAGGTTATCCTTGCATTCATACAGGAGCTCGGCAGTGTGGAGCGTGCCTTTACGGGGCCTCCAATAAGCTCCCAGAGAACCGCCCCGGCTTAGCGCGGAACGCCGCCTAGACACCTGCTCCGCGGGCCACCAATCAACGATGCCACTACCAATCTTAAGGTAACCTTCGTGCGATGGAAGCAAGATTTCCGTGAATCGTACACTAGCCGGCACGTAATAGTCGTGTGTCGAGCGTGTTAACGTCCAAGCGAAGAAAAGGTCCTGCCAAGTGAACGGGGGTGACCTGTCGTCCATGTTCATATTATGCCCGTCTTATTCGATATAGGCTCCAAGCGGCCGGGAAAAATTCAAGAACAAATCGTTCGAAAAAACTGGGGCCCGAATCCCCTACTTGTTCCACATAGGCAAAAATCGTGGTTCTACAGGCAGTCTAAGTATCGAATTTTCCACTTCCTTCCAGTTAGTTCCAGGTTGCTTTCAATTTGTTCCCGCTAAGTTGTCTACAAAGAAAGGGGATATGTGAGTGTACCTCCCGCAGACATGAAATCCGATTTCAGATACTCCACTGTCATCGCCCCCCGCGGCCGTATTGAACCGCGAGGTATTTTTCAGCTACCGCTTACGGCTCGTTTTATAGCCGGCGTTGAGCAGGACCGGCCGAAGTTCTTCAAGCAGCGCTCGCGTGATATGTCCCCGAGTCCCTTTCAACTTTTGCCCCGATCCCGAGCTAGGGAGCCTCTGATCACGCTCCTCCGTAAGACTCCTGCCCCACAACTTTCTTGCGGCGAGCGCGACTGTGAGAGGGGACACTCTGAGATTTCGCGCCGCCTTTTGTTCTGCGTCACCCCCAGTGTCCCGTTCCGCGCTAACGAACACCTCGACATCGAGCTTTTTCATCGGCCAGAATCGCCGCCAGAGCTTCTCAGCATCCTCGATTGACGTTTTCTGAGGCGCTGGCGCAAAATCTACTAGCATAGGTGAAGAGGACATGGTTTCACGAGCCGTACCGGCTAAGATCCGTTTAAGCCCGTCGGCCTGTACCCGAAAGTTTGGTAGCAGATCTATCCACCCCTCATTCGGAAGAAGCTGGTCGAGTTCGAGGAACGTATTATCTCGGGTCGGCCGGGCCTCAGGGTAAACGTGAGCAAGCGTCAAAACATATGGAAGGATCAAGAATTCCTCAAGGCTTAATTGCCGTCTCCCGGTTTCGATAGCGGCGACAGTTGCTCGGCTCCATTGCAAGCCAACCTTGCGCGCGAAGAAAGCTATCTCATCCTGGCGCACTTGGTTCCCTTGGCGCAAAGTGCGGACGCGCTGTCCTATTAATCGTGACAGAGACATATTTGTTTTTCGGTAAAAATAGCACGTTCAGAGACGACAGTCAAGAGTTTTTATAAAAACTCTTGACGTTTTCAGGGCGTATGCTATGATACGCTCCATGTCGGCCACAGCCCAAAGCGCCTAGCCGCGTTTCAGCGCAAACAAATCTCCTAAACACGCTGTATAGCGACTGGCCAGGTGGTAACGCACCTCTGTTGGGAGCTTAGGATATAGGGTGAACGGGCACCTCAGGCTCGTGAGTGGGGCTGATTTTTGTGGCTGGGGACAGGGGGCGAGCGGCGGGTCAAATTTCCAGACCGCTCGCCAAACCGAGGCGATTAGATCGTAATCCTGGTTGGGGCGCGCCTCACTGCTAACCGTTAGAACTAGGGACGACGGTTTACGAAACGGTGGGGCTGTTGGTCCGATGGGAACGCTGAGGGAACCTGTGGGAGGGGGGTATAAGATCGGGGTGTGTCTGGCAGAGAAGAAAAAAGCAGTAAGAGACCGGGGAAGAGTCCCTTGCAGGGGAAAGGAGGGGGCGGAAGGAGTTGATGCAATCATTCGGCAAATCCGGGTTCGTGGCGAAAAGGGGGAGCCGCTTTTAAAAACAGTGGCAGTGGAGATCCTGTGTCGCTCAGGTCTTTGTCGTTCTGAGGCCAGAAGAATCATCACGGCGCAAACCGGCAACCTGTGGCGGCAGGAGAAACTTCGCGGCGGAAAAGGAAAGGGAACACCTATCGGCCTCGTCCTCGTGCCGGAGGCGGCACAAAGGGACCAAGTTCAGGAAATCGTCGATCTATGGCGGACAACGTTTAGCCTGAGGTTGGATGCAACCGCGGTAAAAGAGCAGATTAAAAACCTAAGGTCCTGGGAGGCCGAATGGCAAAACAGAAGAGATGCAAGGCTCTACCAGGATCGGTCGAACAGGAAGGAAGCGGGAGAAAGCAAACCTCAGTTTGCGCCGCCTTCACGGCGACAGACGGTCACGGGTACTGTGCTGTCCCCCGGCTTGGGATATCGGAAGGAGATTGGAAAAGAGGGGAAACGGGAGATCGTTCGACGACTAGCGTAACTGAAATCGGATTTCAGAAATGGGGGCCGGAAGTGGACACGTTCAATGCCGGCGCTTTCCCTGAAGACCCTACGACGGGGTCTCAAACAGGCGAGGTATGCTAAACCAGAATCGCGTGTTGTTGTCAGCCATCTTTGTAGAAAGGGCTGTGTGTTTCGAATAAACAGCTGAGGTGGAATTGACGCTCAATGGCCGAGGATTATCTGACTATCACGGAGCTTGCCTGCCGCCTGAAGGTAAAGCCCAAGACTATCCGCAACAAGATGAGCGCCGGCGTGTTTCGGAAGGGCCTCCATTACTTCAGTCCCGGAGGGTTGGGTCCACGGTTCAAGTGGAGCGCGGTTGTCGCATGGCTGGAAGAGCAAGAAGGCCCAGCAAAAGACGAAGAAGATGCAATTCCCATGGCCCGCGGTTATCGTATGGGAGGCTATGGAGAGAAAAAATCAGCATAGCTTCTTGACAGATACAAACAGACCATCTTTAGAATCGTAGTGGCCGGAGATGAGTTCGGAGAACTGCGCCGGTCCATCGGTTATAACCAAGCGCGTTTGTCATTGCGGAGGTGGTTTTGAGGTTGATTACGCTACAGGTGGAAGCTAAGAGAGGGCGATAATGGCTTGCCATGTGAAAACCAACCGCCACGGCTTCCTTGCCTTCCGCCTCTACTGGAACGGGCAGGAGTCTTGGGAAGGAACCGGGCTGAGGGATACGCCCAAAAACCGAAAGCGGGTTGAAGCGAGAGCGGTGCTGATAAACGAAGAGATGGAAGCCGGGTCGTTTCAGTATCTCCGCTGGTTTCCCGCAGGTAACAAGGCCGATGAATTCAGACCAACGAGCGATGCGCAGGCCGATGTTAAGAGCCTGACCGTGGGCGAATACTACCGGGACTGGATCGAGCGCCGGAAACCGCCCTTTGTGCGCCCCGGGCTTCACCATGACTATGTTAGGCAGTTCCGCCGGTATATCTTGCCGAACTTTGAAACTAAGCGCCTTGTCGACGTCAATTTGACGGCGCTTGATGTTTTTCGTGCCAGTCTCAATCAGGTAATGGGTCTTAGCTTGAAGTTATGCCGGAACATCATCGACGGGACCTTCCGTGCCATGATGCGCGATGCGCGGGCGGAAATGCCTAATCTTGGATTGACCGATCACTTCGTCAACCTTCGGTGGAAGCGCCTTCAGACATCGAAGCCCGACCCATTTACGGCTGAAGAGCGCGACGTAATCCTGAATCACTTCCGCGAGAAGCATGGTTTCTATTACCCCTTCGTCGCCACCCTGTTTGGGACCGGCGCACGGCAAAGCGAGGTCATTGCGTTACGGTGGGGTGACATCGAGTTGAGCGCGGGCAGCTTGTCGATTAGCAAGTCTCACTATATGGGCGAAGATGGTCCGACAAAAACGGCGGCAAGTGAGCGGGTGGTCGCGCTGGGAATGCCCGTTATCGCCGCGCTCAAGGCTATTAAGCCCCTGCACGTCACAGAGGTGGACTTTGTATTCAAAAACAGCGAGGGACGGCCTATTAACGAAGATAAGTGGCGAAAGAAATACTGGTACAGGGCGCTAAGAGCTTGCGCAATCAGGCCGAGAAAATTCTACGCCACGCGCCACACGTTCATTTCGATTGGATTGTCCCAGGGGCTTAATATCAAGTGGCTGGCCGAGTATTGCGGAACCTCCGTGGCGATGATCGAGAAACACTACGGCCGCTATATCAAGAGCGATTCCAGAGAGCAGCTAGAACGGCTTTTTGGGGCTCAAACCGAAACCTTTCCCGAAACCCTACGCTACGCAACCGATGACACGATAGCCGATGTGCTTGAAAAGATAGGAAGAGAGAAATGGTCGGGGCGAGTGGATTTGAACCACCGACTTCACGGTCCCGAACCGTGCGCTCTACCAAGCTGAGCCACGCCCCGACATCCCTATCTGTACAACCCCAAGCCGCGCATTGCAATCGGAGGCTTAGGTTTATTGGGTTCTTTGGGTTTGTTGAGTTTTTTGAGTTTGTTGGGATCGTTGGCTTTATTGGGTTTTTTGGGTTCGTTGAGTTCTTTGGGTTTTTGGAGTTTGTTGGGTTTTTTGGGTCAATTGGGTTCGTTGCGTTGTTGAGTTCATTGGGTTCGAAGATAGGTAATCAACCGACTTAACTGGCGAGCGATCAAGTCAGTTTTTTGGTAGAGGGCATCGAATTTCTCCTGGGTCAGGTAATGCTGGTCAAGCGCCGCATATAGCAGGCTCTGCACCTCGGCACAGGAGCCCTTAGCGATAAAAAGAAATTGCACAAACTCCTTGTTCGTCCTCCGGCAAAATCCCTCTGCGATGTTGCTCATGACTGACACCGCGGCAGCGTTGATTTGATCCCTGAACCGGAAGTCCTTCTGAAGCGCACCATTTTCCTTTGCCGCCTCATAGACCATGGACACCAGACCTCTCGCTTCCTTCCAGACCTCCAGATCTTCAAATCTCTGTACTTTCATCGACCCCTCAACGCTCTCAACCCAATCAACTCTTTCAACTCAACAAACCCAATAAACTCAATCAACCCCATGAACCCAATCAACTCAACAAACTCCTCCAGTTCTTATCCCGCCTGCCGCATCTTGCGGATCGTCTCCGCGTAGCTCGGCGTCTTAAAAATCCCCGATCCCGAGACGATTACTTCCGCGCCGGCTGCGAGAACGCGGTGGATGTTGTCGGCCTTGATGCCGCCGTCAACCTCGATCAAAATCGGGAGCTTTCTCTGCGCGATGAGCTTTCTCGCATCTTCGATCTTCGGCAGGACATCTTCGATGAAGGCCTGGCCGGCAAAGCCGGGAAAAACGGTCATCATGAGAATCATATCGAGGTGGCTCAAACAGGCTTCAATCTTGTTGAGCGGCACGTCCGGGTTGACGGCGACGGAGGCCTTGGCGCCAAGCTCGCGGATTTTTTTAAGGCTCGTGACGGGATCTTTGCGCGTGTCCGGATGGATCGAGACCCAGTCCGCGCCCGCCTTGATGAATTCCGGCGCGAATTTGTCGGGATCGGCGATCATCAGATGGACGTCGAGCGGCAGGCGCGTCACTTTGCGGATCGATTCGACGACCACCGGGCCGATCGTGATGTTCGGGACGAAGTGGCCGTCCATGACGTCGACGTGGAGCCAGTCGGCGCCGGCGCTCTCGACCGCCTGAATCTCGTCACGCAGGCGGCAGAAATCGGCCGATAATATCGAAGGAGCGATTTTCATCGTTGCTTTCTCATTCGCGCCGCAAAAAAACCGTCCGTGCCGTGTTTGTGAGGCAGGGCGAGGAAATAGTTTCCGCGCGCCATCGACCGCGCCGGCTCAGGGAGAAAGTCCGCGCCGTTTTCCAAAGCAAAATCGTCGTGATCCCGGAGAAAATCCTCCACCACCTCTTCGTTCTCCTCGCGCGTGAGCGTGCAGGTCGCGTAAACCAGAATTCCCCCGGGCTTAAGATAGCGAGGGAGCTGTTCAAGAATTTTTCTTTGCAACCGGCTGAGACGCCCAATGTCTTTCTCTTCCCTGTGCCACTTCGCCTCCGGATGAGAGCGCAGCGTCCCCAAGCCGCTGCACGGCACGTCCGCCAGAATTCGGTCGTAGGGTGAAGCGAGCTGCCCCTTCAAGCCTTGAGTCACATCCGCAGCAACGGCCTCAACGCACGTGAGACCTAACCTTTGCACATTTTCCTTAAGCTTCTCAAGTCCTCTGGCGGAGATGTCATTGGCTACGAGTTCTCCTCGATCTTCCATCAGCTCGGCAATGTGCGTCGTCTTTCCTCCCGGCGCGGCGCAGGCGTCGAGAACCCGCTCGCCCGGTTTTGGATCGAGCAGGAAAGCGACCAGCTGCGAGGCCTCGCCCTGGACTTGAAAGAGGCCCTCGGCAAAGCCCGGGAGTTTCACGACGGGAGAACCCGTTTTTAAAACTATCGCCTGCGGCGCCCAGGACGAGCGAATCGCCTCGATCCCGGCCGCGGTGAGCTTCTGAAGCAGCGCCTCACGATCCACTTTGAGCCGGTTCGCGCGGAGCACCAGAGGCGACTCCTCGTTGTTCGCTCGGAGTAGAGCTTCGGTCTCCTTTCCACCGAAATAACCCAGCCATTTTTTCACCAGCCACTCCGGGTGAGACCATTGAACGGAGAGCTGCCGCGCCGCGTCTCCTTCCGGCAAATCTGCGAGGTGATCTTTTTCTCTCAGAAGACGGCGCGTCACCGCATTGACAAGCCCGGCCGCCTTTGGGCCGCCACGGCGCTTGGCGAGCTCCACGCCCTCGTTCACCGCGGCGTAATCGGGAACCCGGTCGAGAAAGAAAAGTTGATAGAGCGTCAGGCGCAGGAGATTGCGAAGATAGCCGTTCATGCCGGCGAGCGGGCGTGGAAGGACCCGGCTCAACTGCCAGTCAATTCTACCGCGCCACCTGAGCGCGCCGTAAATCAGTTGGGTAAGAAGCGCCTGGTCTTGGGGCGAGAGGCTGGCGGTTTTCAGCGCGTGGTCGAGGAGAATGTCGGCGTAGGCTTTTCGCTCGTCGACCTTGAGCAGGATCTCGACGGCCAGCTCGCGACAGCTCTTGGCGGTCTCAGATTCAGAGGCGGGCGCCTTTTTCAATTTTCGCCCCTCTGAGAAAGTCGGCGGCCGGGAGCCTCTTTTTATTCTCCAATTGGACTTCGTCCAGGCTCAAGGCCGCTTCGCCCGTGGCGATCCAGAGCGCAAATTTATCCGCGCGCACGACTTCGCCGGGGGTTCTGCCGGGTTCGCTCGTTATCACGGTCGCACGGTGAATCTTGAGCAACTTTCCATCAAGCTGAGTGTAGGCGGACGGCCAGGGAGAGAGGCCGCGCACGCGACGCTCGATGGCCACGGCCGGCAGGCGCCAGTCGATCGAGCCGTCCTCTTTTTTGAGCATCGGCGCGTAGGTCGCTTCCTGCTCGTTTTGCGCGCGCGGCGTAAGGCTTCCCGCTTTGAGCTTCGCGATGGTTTCCATGAGCAGCGCGGCGCCGACCGGCGCGAGCTTCGCTTGCAGAGAGCCGGCGGTCTCGTCCGGGGCTAAGGGAATTTCCCGCTGGAGGAAGACCGGCCCGGCATCCATCTTTTCGACCAGCTGCATCGTCGTTACGCCGCTCTTTTCTTCGCCGTTGACGACCGCCCAGGCGACCGGCGCGGCGCCGCGGTATTTAGGCAACAGCGAGTAGTGGACGTTGAGACAGCCCAGCGGCGGAAGATCGAGGATCTGGCGCGGGAGAATGCGCCCGTAAGCGACAACCACGATCAACTGGGGCGCCCATTGATTCAAAGCGCTGAGAAACGCCGGGTCGCGCATCTTCTCCGGCGTCAATACCGCAATGCCCTGCCGCTCGGCCACTTTCCGCACCGGCGACGGCATCACGGTCTGTCCCCTGCCGGCGGCCCGGTCGGGCTGTGTCACGACGCCGACTACAGGGTCAGACCCCTCCAAGAGCCGCGCCAGCGAGACGGCCGCAACTTCGGGCGTTCCCATGAAGACGATCTGCATAAAAAGGGGAGGGAGTTTTTATATCATCAGGCCGGGGCGCTCGGGCTCCGGCTTGCCGCTGCGCGCCGCTTTCTTTATGCGGCGGGTGTAGAGGTCCCGCTTCAAGCGGCTGACACGGTCGATGATCAGCTTGCCGTCGAGATGGTCGATCTCGTGCTGCAACGCGACGGAGAGCAGCCCTTCGGCAGCGATCGTGATCTCGTTTTCTTTTTCGTCCAGGGCGACGACCTGCACGCGCGCCGCCCGTTTGGTCTCGACGGTAAAATCGACCACGCTGAGACAGCCCTCTTCCCAGACGACTTCGCCTTCGGCGTGACGGATCTCCGGGTTGACGAGCTTCAGGAGATTCTTCCCCGGATTTTCATAATCCACGTCCAGGACGAGAATCCGCTGAAGCACGGCCACCTGCGGCGCCGCTAGGCCTACCCCCGGAGCGGCGTACAGCGTCTCCACCATGTCCTGGATCAGGTGAACGGTCTCGTCGGTGATTTTTCCCACCTCCAGCGACCGCTTTTTCAGCAGGGGATCGGGATATCTGACAATTTTTAAGATCGCCATGACTTATTAAGGTGTTGAAAAACTTTCACTATCGCCCGCCTGGGAGTCTCTCGGAGGGCCGATGCGTGGGACGAGGAGTGCCAATCGTATCTCCTGGCTGCTCTCATCTCATCGGAGCAGCGTAACACCGACGTATCGCATCGGCCCGGAGAGAGATTCTCAGGCGGGCTGACGGTAGATGGGCCTTTTCCAGCGGCCTGTTTTTTCATAGCATATTGTACGGATCTACATCAATGTGAAGGCGCGTGTGGCGCGATGCGGGAAGGGCGGCTCGCGCATCGCTCGCGAGCTGCAACAGCGCTTGCCCTCTTTTTCCTTTGAGCAGGATCTGCCAGCGATAGCGCCCGCGCAGCTTCGATATCGGCGCGGGCGCCGGGCCGAGCACTTCGATGTCCTTAAGCGCGCTCATGCCGCCTTGGCAGCGCGCGCGCAGCCGGTCGCCTAAGATTTTGGCCCTTTCCTCGACCTCGGGCGCCTTGGCGCCCTCCAAGCGCAGGTGGACGAGGCGGCTGAAGGGAGGATAATTCAACGCCCGGCGAAACTCGATCTCCGAGGCGAAAAAACTCTTGTAGTCGTGAGTTATGACGTCGCGCAGGACATAGTGATCGGGCGAGTAGGTCTGGATGATGACCCGGCCCGGCTCATCTCCCCTACCCGCCCTGCCCGCGACCTGGCTAAGCAGCTGGAAAGTCCGCTCGGCCGCGCGAAAATCAGGGAGATTCAAAGAGAGATCCGCCAGGATTGCGCCGACCAGCGTCACGCCCGACACGTCGTGCCCTTTGGTGATCATCTGCGTCCCGACCAGAATGTCGATCTCGCCCTTTTCCCACTGGCGGATCAACCGCTCCTGAGAGCCTCTCCGGCCGGTGGTGTCTCGATCCATGCGCTCGATCCTCGCCTGTGGCAAGAGGCGCCCAAGCTCCTGTTCCAGCTGTTCGGTGCCGAAGCCGACGGGACCGAGAGTCGCGTGGTTGCAGCCCGGGCAGAGATCGCGCGCCGGCTTGCGCAAGGCGCAGTGATGACAGAGGACGCTCTGTAATCGTTGATGAAAAGTCATCGAGACGCTGCAATGGTCGCAGCGCAGCACAAAGCCGCACAAGCGGCATTGAAGAAAATTGGCGAAGCCACGCCGGTTTAAAAATATCAGGCTCTGCCGGCGGCGCGCGAGGTTTTGTTGCAGGGCTTCGGTCAACTGAAGGGAAATCAGGCCGGAGACCGCAGGGCGCTGGCCGTTCGATTGTTCGTTGTCCGCCGTCTGCGGTTCCCGGTCCCGGAGGTCTACGATCTCTACCTGCGGCATCGCCCGCTCTTCCACTCGCTGGGTGAGTTCCAGCAACCGGTAGCGGCCGCCCCGGCAATTTTCGAAACTCTCAATGGCCGGAGTAGCCGAGCCCAAGACCACCGGGCAGCCCAGCATCTTGCCGCGCACCACGGCCACATCGCGCGCATTGTAGCGCAACCCCTCGTCCTGCTTGTAGGAAGGGTCGTGCTCCTCATCGACGACGATCAGGCCGAGAGCCGGGAGCGGCGCGAAGAGCGCCGAGCGCGCGCCGATCACGACATCGACCTCGCCTCTGAGAATCCGCCACCACTGAGCCCAGCGCTCCGACGCGGTCAAGGCGCTGTGCAGGACGCCCACGCGATCGGCGAACCGCCCGTGCAGTCGATCCAGCAACTGCGGCGTGAGCGAAATCTCCGGCACGAGCACCAGGCTCTGCCGTTTGGTCTGGCGCGCGGCCTCGATGGCGCGAAGGTAGATCTCCGTCTTGCCGCTTCCGGTCACTCCATAGAGGAGAAAAGTTTCAAATCCGCCTCCCTGGAGCCTTGCTTCGATCGCGCCCAGCGCCCGCTGCTGTTCGACGTTCAGAGAGAGAGTCGTGGACCCCTGCGCCGGCTCCGGCTGAAGCGGCGGCACGGCGAGATTTTTCTTTCTTTTCTTCGGCAGAGACCCTTCCCTCACCTCCACGGCCCCCACGGCCGCCAGCTCTTCCAGAGTGCGGTAAAAACCGCCGCCCAAAAATTTTCGCGCCAGGCTTTTTACCGCCACGGGCCCTTTTCGCCGGCGGATCTCCTGCAGAATCTTTTGTTGCAGCGCGCCGGTTACGGCGAATTCCCCTTGTCGCGCGATAATCGTCCTTCGGCTTTCAGCTCTTAAGGCGGCCGGGAGGACGGTAGCCAGCGCTTCGCCGATGGTCGCGAGATAGTATTGCGCGATCCACTGGACAAGCTTCAGCAGCGAGCCGTCCATGACGGGACGCTCATCCATCGCTTCGACGATCGGTTTTATCTGCTTTAGATCGGTCTCGGAGGCAAAGCCGGCGACGACGCCGGCGATTTTGCGTTTGCCTAAGGGGACCAAAACCCTCGCGCCGATCTGGAGGATATCCCGGAGCGGCCGTGGGATTTCGTAGGTGAGAGGTTCTTTTAGCGGCGAGGGAATGATGACCTGAGCAAAGCTGCTCTCTTCCCCCGGCATGGTTGGATTTTTATCGGCCACGGGGCGGAAAAGCAACACGACCACGCGCTTGAAAAATGGTCATGCAGGTCCCCCGCCTGGGAATCTCTCTCCGGGCCGACATGTCCTCGCTTCGCTCGGGATCTCAGATTGCACATTTCAGATCTCAGATCTGCCATTTGAGATTTGCGATTTGAGATCCCGAAGGGCTGGCATCGTCCCTCCGAGAGATCCCCAGGCGGGCGGAAGCGATGGTGGCGTTCGGTCGTCTCGCTCTTTGCCCCGGTCACTGACAAAATCTGTCCATTTGTGGCCGGCTGCCGCTTCCGGCAGGTCGAGGTGAGGACAATCCTGGTTCAAGAAAGGGCAGGAAGGACAACCAGGGACATACTGCCGGCTTGCACGCTTCTTGCTCCAGCAAAAGCCTTAGCGGTGGGTAGCTATGTATAGGTGTAGCAGAATAAAGCATAATTATGCGTAACTTCAGTTAATTAGATTGACAAACCCCCCGGACTTGTTAGACAATGGCGAACCAGGGCATGCCCGACCATTAACACCACTGAAGGGGTAGCGGGATGGAAGAGGAAAACAAAGTCAAAGCGGTTCGTGAAGCGCAGATGTTGAGCAAGTCCGAGCTTGCGCGCCTGGCCGGCGTGTCTCCATTGACGATCCACCGCATCGAGAGGGGATACACCTGCCGCATGGCGACCAAGCGGAAGATCCTCTTGGCGCTGGGGGTCAAGCTCACGCAGAAACATCGGGTCTTCAGGCAATAGAGCAAATGGCCGCATTCTGGAACAACCTCGACCTGGGATCGCTTAACCCCTTCGGTAAGGCGGAGGGCTACGTTGCCGTGGATATCGGCTCGAGTTCGGTCAAGATGATCGAGGCGGCGATCGAGAAAGACGGCTACCGGCTGGTCAGCGTCGGTGTCCTGCCCCTGCCCCCGACGGCGATCCAGAACAACATGGTGGCGGATAAAGATGCCGTCGTGAAGGCGATTCAGAGCTTGCTTCAGAACAACGGCGTCAAGGCGACCCGGGCGATCGCCGCGGTTCCGGGCCGAGTCGCGATCATCAAGAAAATCCAGCTACCGGCTCAGGGAGAAGAGGAGCTTGCGGCCAACGTCGAGTTCAAAGCCAGCGAGGTCATCCCGGAGGCGCTGGAAAACGTCAATCTCGATTACCAGGTGCTCGACTACCTGGAAAACGGGGCCAAGATGGATGTCCTGCTCGTCGCGGTAAAAAAGGATATCCTCAACAGCTACACGCAGGTTATCCGCGACGCCGGGCTGACGCCCGCGATCATGGACGTCGACTATTTTGCGATGGAGAACATGTACGAGGTGAGCTACGGAGCGACGTCGGAGGGCGTGGTTGCATTGCTCGACATCGGCGCGCGTTACACGAGCATCAACGTCTTGAAGCAGGGGGTCTCGGCCTTCACCGGCGATCTGCCGGTCGGCGGAGAGGCTTTCACCGAAGCGCTGGTCCAGGCGCTCCAAGTCTCTCCCGAGCAGGCCGAGGCGTTTAAAGTGACGGGAAAGCTGGAGGCTAAGAAGAACGGTGACCTGGAGAAGTTGCTCAAACCAACGGTGGATCATCTCGCCGCCGAGGTGGCGCGGACGCTGAGTCTTTACCGCGCGATGGCGGACGAGGAGGCCATCCATCGGATCTACCTGACGGGAGGGGCCGCAAAGACCACGGGCCTTTCTAAGGCATTGGCGGATCGGCTCGGAGTTTCGGTGGAATTGGCCGAGCCGCTTCGCGGCTTTACCTTGAGCAAGCATCTCGACCGGGAATACCTCGCCGAGTCGGCCCTGGCGCTGGCGGTTGGGGCCGGCCTTTCGATCCGCAGGCTGGGGGACAAATGATCCGGATCAATCTATTGTCGGTCCGCGAGGTGCGGGCGGAGGTCGGAAGGCGGATGGAATTTGTCGTCGCCGGGCTGTCTCTGGCGGTGACTGTTCTCCTGATGCTCGTAGTGTTTCTTTACCAGTTTTATCGCTCGTCGAGCGTGGGCGGCGAGCTGGCGGCGCTGCGAGCGGATATTGCCGGGATGGAAGCTCAAGTGAAGGAGGTCGCGGAGCTGCAGAAAAAGGTGGCTGACCTCACACAGAAAAATAAAGTGATCGAGGATTTGACCAAGAAAAAGGCCGGGCCGGTGCGGGTTATGGAAAGCCTCTCTTCGGCGATGCCGGAGCGATTGTGGCTGACGGAGTTCAAGGAGACCGGAGGCACCCTGGTGGTGACGGGCCAGGCGATCGACAATCAAACGGTGGCAGACCTTCTCCGGGCAATGCAGGCTTCGAGCTATTTCGCCAACGTCGACCTTGTCGAGTCGGTCCAGCCCGATCCGGAAAAAACTCCGTTTAAGAGGTTTTCGGTGAAATCGCAGGTGCTCTATCAAGGCGCTCCGCCCGTCCCGGCGGGCAAGCCGGGGCCTGCCGGCGCGCCGAAGCCGGCTGAGGGCAAGAAACCTTGAAGGACTTGCTCGATCGAATTCTCAATCTCCCCAAGCACCAGAAGATCGGCTTTTTGGCGGTCGCGATTCTGCTCCTGCTGCTGTTCGATTATCTCTTTGTCTACTCGTCCTATTCTTACCAGATCGCCAACCTGGAGCAGAGCGTTGAAGGCGCCCGCAAGGAGCGCGAAAAAAAACGGGCGCTCATCGCGGATAAGCCCAAGCTCCAGGAGCAATTGCAGCTGGCGGATGGAAGGTTTAAGGAGGCGATGGCTCAGCTGCCCGACCGCAAAGAGATTCCCGATCTATTGACCAACATCTCCAACCGGGCGCGGGAGGTGGGGTTGGAGGTGCTGCTGTTTCGTCCGCGGCCGGAGATCATGCAGGAGTTTTATGCGGAAGTTCCGGTTGACATGGTCGTCCGGGGAAAATTTCACGATGCCGTGGGTTTCTTCGATGAGGTCGGCCGGCTGAGCCGGCTGGTAAATCTCAACAATATCGAGATGAAAAATCCCAAGCCGGCAGGCGAGCAGATGAACCTCGATACCTCGACGCTGATGACCGCCTTCCGCTTTCTGGACGACGCCGAGCGCGCCAAGGTCGCGGCCGACAAGGCGGCGAAGGAAAAGGCGGCCAAGAAGTAACATGAGGCGATTTTTCTTAGCATCGTATTTGCTGATCGTACCGGCGCTCGCGGGCAGCAGCGCCGCGCAAGAAAAGAAAGACCTGCCCTCGCAGAAGACGCGGGACGCCCTGGAGCAATTCCAGAAGACCCCGGCGAGTATCGGAAAGGCTATAGAGGGTCTCACGGACGCGCTGAAAGAAAAATTGGGCGTCGGCAGCGAGACCAAGCCGGCGGCAAAGGCAGGGGCCGATTTGACGGTCCCGACAAAGAAGGCGGGTCCGGTCCTACCGCGCTACTCTTTCGCCGGCAGGCGTGATCCGTTTCAGCCGTTTGGTTTGAGGGCAAAAGCGCAACGGCGGCCCCGCGAGAGCCTCTCGCCGCTCGAGCGCTACGAGCTCGGGCAGCTGAAGTTAGTAGGGGTTGTTTCGGACGCGAAGGAGCCGCGGGCCATGGTCGAGGACAGCGCGGGACTGGGCTACATCGTCAAGGTCGGCATGTCGATCGGTCCCGATGAGGGGAAGGTCAGAGCTATCAAAAGCAACGAAGTGGTGATCGAAGAAAATTATATCGACTTTTATGGCGTCAAGAAAGTTCGCCAGGTGAGCATGAGGCTGGCCACGGAGTAGTCGTGAAAGAGCGCGCAAGGAGTTTCTCTATGGGATGTCTACCTCACTTTTTCCGCAAAGCTCTCGCCGGCGGCATCGTCCCGAATCTGCTCTGCGGGATCGGGATCGTGGCGGCGGGGGCGTTGGGCTGCAGTACCCCGCCGTTCATGATGGAGCCCGAGAAGGCGCAGCCGCCGCGCGCGGCAGCGCAGGCATTGGCAAAGGCCGCGGAGCCGGTTGCGCCTCAGCCCGCCGCGCCGCCGCTTAAAGAGACCGCTATCGAGGATCCCTCGCTCAAGCTTCAGGACCTGGCCGTCCTCGAAGGAGGCGGGCAGACCACTATCAAAGTCAAATTTTCCGACGCGGTAAACCAGTATCGTCATTTCGTGCTGACCCAGCCTTCGCGCATCGTGCTCGATATCTTCGGGCCGGCCAAGCGGAATGCCAACGTGGAAAACTTTCGCGCCGAGACTCATTGGTTAAGCATGCTCAGGCTCAGCTCCGGCGAAGGCTACCTCAGGCTTGTCATGGAAGTCGCCGCCGCCGGCGCTCCGCCGTATACGATCGACCCGGAGGACGGGGGACTGAAGATCGTCTTGGGACCGGTGAATCCTCAACATACGGCGAAGAAGGATCTCCAGATAGTTCAGAATGGAAAGCGGGTGGACGTTCTCGGGGTCGAGCCGAAATCCGGCGCACTCTCTGCAGGTTCTAGCCAGGCTACTGAGGCGCAGGCCAAAGCCGAGAAAACCTACAGCGGGCAGAGAATCTCTCTGGATTTCAAAGACGCCGACATCAAAAACGTCTTTCGCCTGTTGGCGGAGGTGAGCGGGCTTAACATCGTCGTCACCGGAGAGGTGCAGCGAAAGGTCACGGTTCGGCTGATCGACGTGCCCTGGGACCAGGCCCTGGACCTCCTCGTCGACACCAACGGGCTGGGCAAAGAGCAGATGGGGAACGTCGTCCGCATCTCTACGTCCATCGCATTGAAGAAAGAGAGAGACGACCTGGCCGCCGCCAAAAAGGCGGAGGACAATCTCGAGCCGCTCCAGACCGCCTATTTGAACGTCAACTATGCCAAGGTAAGTCAGTTAGTCGAGAAGATCAAACCGGTGTTGAGTCCTCGGGGTGTCGTCCTGTCGGACGATCGAAGCAACACCATCATCGTGCGCGACATCAGAAAGGGGGTAGAAGAAGCGAACTCGATCGCCAGCCGGCTCGACACCCGGACTTCTCAGGTCCTGATCGAATCGAATCTGGTCGAGGCAACGCCGACTTTTTCACGCTCGCTCGGAATGAAGCTGGAATTCTCCCGCTCGGCTGACATTAAGAGTTCATTCCCGGCCGGCTCGCCGGCCTCGCCCCTCGCCTCTCCCTTTATAAAGGTTTTCCAGAACAAGTTCGGGCCGCTCAGCGACCTCACGGCTGAGTTGACGGCCGCGGAGAAGGACGGCGATATCCGGATTATCTCTCGGCCATCCGTCGTGACCCTCAACAATGTCTCCTCCACGATCCAGAGCCTTAAGATCCTGAGGATTATACTTCCGTCGGGGACTACCAACATCGCTTCCGGAACAGGCGCGGCGGCAGGCTCATCGGTCGCCACAGAAAAGATCCCGGTTGGCATTATCCTCACCGTCACTCCACAAGTTTCCAGCGATGGCTTTGTGTTGATGAATATCAGTGTTAAATCGAGTTCGATCGCGGACACAGCGACGATATCGGATGGTAAGGGAGGAGTAGTTCCCTTCGACGAGCTAACCCGTGAGGCCATATCTAATGTGCTGGTTCGGGACGGCGAGACCATCGTGATCGGCGGAATTTTAAAAGACACCAAACAGACATCGGAGTCCGGCATTCCCTGGCTCAAAGACGTGCCGGTTATCGGTTGGTTCTTCA